>NZ_JBOKRY010000051.1:0-20227 GCF_051972595.1 Simiaoa sp.
TTGTAAATATCATTTTACATTTTTATATGAAATCACAATATGACTTGGTGCAAATAATACTGATGCAATAATCAATAGCACTGACCTACTCATAATCCCACTAAATGAGAACAACATTGAAGGAATAATAGAAAGTGCTAATGCTCTGAAAACGCTGTTTTTCTTAAAACATATAATCCAAATAGCACAATAAAGCATTACCAATATGGTATCTACAATCAGATATAGTGCAAATGCTTCGTCAGACCACCACCCGAACCAAGTTCCCGGAATATTGATTATCATGAATCCGAAACAACCCAATCTCCCTACTTGTTCTGTGACCTCAACATATTTATTGTTCCACTTATTATCAAATCCATCTTTGCACTTAATCGCAAATACAACATTGGGTATCATAATGACTGCAATAAAAATCAGCCCAAAAACATTAAACCATTCCATATTATCTACCATCACAAACTTCGATTTTCTCAATTCTCCAAACTGGAATTTACGATACCTTATACATATCGTTTTTATAAAACATTATTGCATCTTTTTTATTTGCATTTTTTAAGACAATAAAAACATTATATACATCGGGAAATGGCGAAACCATACCCATACATGACATGCCAAACATTAGTCCATTTAATTCTCTATATTCTGCCGGACTAACAATAAAAATCAATAATGGTGTTATTCCAAGCACAAATGGTAATAGGCACATTACAATAAACCTTCTACGCTTCAGAGGATATGATGCTAATGCAACAAATGATATCTTACCCGTTATTTTACCTATCGTAACCAGTGCGTTTCTCGGATAGACAATCCCATGTAACCACTCGTGTATCACCAAACAAATATACCCCAGGCAAAATCCAATCAAAATAAATACATGCGAAATAACAACTGTCTTGTTCATAACTGTTTTACACAGCATCGTTACAAACATTAAAACACATAATACCGCTGCAATAGGTGCCGCTTTTTTCATCATCTCTTCAATGCTCTGAGGTGTTTCTATTTTAACAGCATTCTTTGGTAAAATACCTGTCTGATACTCACTTATATCTTCAATAGACATTTTTAATTTTATCATTACCAATTCACCTCCAAAAAGAGTAACAAACTCCGATTGAACTTTCCATCAATTTAATTGCTTCATCAACAGATACACATGTAGCAAATCTCTTTGGCCACATCATATCATTGTAATATTTATATGTTTCTTCTCCAGTCATATAGTCGTTATCAAATGTTGAATTTGCCCCTTGTGGAACAATTACTTTATATCCTCTCTCAAAAGCAGATTTCACAGTTGCATCTATACAGAAGTTTGTCTGTAGTCCCACTATCATTAATGTATTATCATCTTTAACATAATCCGTAAAATCTTTATTTCCAAAACAACTATTGATATTTTTTATAAATATCTTTTCCCCTTCCTTGGGAATCACTTGTTCTGCAATTTCGAAGTCTTCATCACCGATTGAAAACCCCGTTCCTGGTCCATCGTCATGTTGAAAATAGATAACCTCTATTTGATTATCTCTAGCTGCTTTTATAATTCTTATAGTATCATCAATAAACGCTTGAAAATTAAAAAGTCTACTATCTGTTATTCCTTTTTGTATATCTATCACAAGTAATTTCATTCGTTTTTCCTTTACATATAAAAACACCGATTTTCCAGTTTCAAAAACTTGAAGTTTATCACTTCTTCATCTTAGGAGCAATAAGCAGCACTACTGTCACAAGAAAATATACACCATACAGTAACCAAGTAATTGTATTACTCCAAGGGAAACTCTTTTCTGGATGATTCAATGCAAACATTATAAATACAATAGCTATAATTAACATTGTCAAACCGATAATCCTTGATATACTCTTTTTCATGTAAAGTCCCTTCTTATCAAACTTGAATTTTCATTTTATCGCAGTTCCAATATGCTTATTCAATCTCCATTGCGGAGCATCACTATCATCAGCCCAATACTCATCCAATGAAATAATCTTATCATTAACAATTTTAATAAATGACGTTACATGAAATGAAACACTCTTATCCTTCGGATATACATTAGCAACTGTTACCAGTAAATTACCCATTTCTTCTGTTCTTTCAACCACTCCATTCCATTCTCCGGGATATTCGCAATTCGCAATAATATACTCATCCAAATTGAAATGTTCATTCGTACAATGCCAATTTACATATGCATCCTCATGAAAATATTTTCTGATTTCATTCTCATCTTGAACGAGAACTGCTTTCCAAAATTCATGTATATTCATTTTTTCATTCTCCTTAAAATTTCGATTTTACGCTTTCTTGATCGGATGTCTAATTACAGTTCTCCATTTCTCCGGAGCAAGCCTTCTTGCATCAGACATATAGATCTCATGGTGCATTCTATCTTTGTTAATATCATTAACATACCCGTTTTCCCCTAAATAAGCATCCATAACTGCAACGGTTGCCGGCTCATCATCAAAAGAACCCAAGTGCATAATTTGAACGCATAATCCTTCATCAATTATAAGATACTCCGCTGATGAACAATCGAGTTTCTTCTTTATTGTTGCTGTTTCGACCGCCCAATCAAAATCAGCTTTAGAAATGAAATCAGGCAACCGAATAACAGATATCCAGTGAAAAGAAGCTTTGTCTGTATAGTCTATACCATCCATATTTTCCTGCCACCAAAATTCCTCAAGGGGCGGAACTACATACTCAAAAAATCCCTCAATTTTGTAATCTGTTTTATAACTCATTTTCAAAGTATATGCAACAGCGTATAGTACACTAATCGCTTGCTGATATGTCCCGCCTTCTTCGTTGGGATCACCTTTTCCCCTGACAGCAATATAATTTGCCCGAGGTACATTTACAATCTCCGGTTTATTTTTAGGCATATAAAATTCTTTATATTCTTTCTTAAAATCAAAAGCCATAATAACCTCCCAAATTTTGTTTAACTGTATTTTACCATAAGAAAATAGATAATTATACGGTTTTCCCAATCTTTAGATAATGTTATAATAAGCACAGAAGTTCACGAAAATAGGACAAGATACAAGAACTACAGTAGGAATGCAATTAAATTGAGGTGACACCATGGATTATCAGGAAGTACTTAGCCGTTTTGCATACGATGGCGGTATAGATATTATGAATCGCGCAGTGAATGCAGCAACAGGAGATTACCGGGAAAACAGAGATATTATCAACGAGATCGTCTTATGGAAGATGAATCGCAGACCATTTGTGACAGAGGAACTGATTGATGCAATCTTATCATTAAAGGAGATCAAATCACCTCTACAGGCACTGGAGAGTGAAAAGACGCCGAAGGTCGTAGAAAAATTATTGCAGACAAAAGGGATGCAGCTGCCAATGGCAAGTACAGTACTTCATTTTTATTACCCGGACGCATTCCCTATTATTGATCAGAGAGCGTATCGGGAACTTTATACTGTGGATTATCCAAAGAGCATGACTCAAATATCGCGACTGACGAATCTCTATCTTCAGTACATAGAAGATTGCCGGAAATATCAGCAGGAAATGTGTCCGGAAATAGCCTTTTCCCAGATAGATAAGGTGTTGTATCAGTTGGATAAGGAAAAAGGTAACAAAGTAATTTATTAATTAGAGAACGGAAAAGAGGATTATGCATGGCACTTTTAAATTTTTCGGATATCTTGAGAAAGGCAGGACTGGATCCTGCGAAAGTACAGTTAATTCGTCATACATTGAATGACAAAGAGTTTCGCGCCTGCTACGAAAAGAATATGGTAAAAGAATATACCGCTGAACAGAAGAAAGATTTTAACAAAGGCTATGATTACTGGGCGGTATTTATCAGCGGAAAAGGGACAGAAGCAAGATTCTATAAGTTATATAGGGTAGGCGCTGCGGTGCCGAAATCCCCGGAAGTGATGCCGGAAGGCTATCCTTGTCCGCTGGCTTTTGAGAAACCGGGAGATTACTATGAGCTGGAATATGTAGATGTGTTAAAGGAATTTGAGAATAGATTAATTATCGAATGGGGAGAAGCTATCAGAGCATGGCATCAAAAGGGAACCACAGAAAAAGCAGTGAAAGCAATACAATCTATCCAGAAGTTGGAATTTGTAGGATATGAGAATGTGGTTTTATCTTATGAGAAATTAAAAGAAATAATAGAAAATGACATGGATCATTATAAGCTATGGCAGACTGCGCTTTCCAGTGTGAAAGCGGTATATCTGATCCTGGATACCAAAAATGGACAGCAGTACGTGGGATCCGCATATGGAGATGGCGGTTTACTGGAGCGTTGGAAATGCTATGCGGATACTTTTCATGGAAATAACAAACTGATGAAAGAATTAATCTGTGATCATCCGGACAGGTATCGATATTTTCAGTTCTCTATTCTGCAAATATTTTCGATGTCCGTTCCGGATGATATGATCATAAATGCTGAAAGCTTGTGGAAAAGAAAGCTTGGCACGAAAGAATACGGTATGAATGCGAATTAAACAGCAGCTTTGTGATTATGGAAGAAGATCGGACATTCCCGGCTTCTTCCAGACCATTGAATATTCTTTTTCACCGGTAGTGTCATCTACAGTTTGGTTTTAATCGTAGGAAGGAAGCATACCCTTTACCACTTAAAAATTGACAAGCCGATAATCTTTCGATATGAAATTATGAGCGTTTATGTTGGCGGAGAGCCATATCTCCATAACAGAATCCAGGTCATTATCAATAAATTTTCTTATCATGGTATTTTCCATTATTATTTCACTATTTTTCACTATCTGTTAATCTCATATACAAACTGTAATTTATGTCAATGCGAACTCAATCTCATCAAGTTTATTTGTTATTGCGTTCTTTCTCCCTGTCGCCTTAAAGCCTATTCGACGATAGAGTCTCTCAGCATTTATATTATTCTCAAGAATCCACAGCGTAGGGGTATCCGTACATTGGCCTACTGCGTATAGTAACAATTTCGTTCCATAACCCATGTTTTGCATATCTGGAAGAATATAAAGATCCTCTATTAAACCCTTTGTTACAGAAACAACCCCTATTGATTTTTCTTCTACAAGCATATAGAGCTTTGTTCCGTTGTTCATCTTGTTTCTTAAATACTCCCGTTGCCGATCTGGCGTGTGTGTTTCTATGAAATCAGGAGTACAAAATGCACGATGCGATTCCTTCCAGGATATTGAATGGATGGTTGCGGCTTGAAGAAGATTTGTTTCATCTACAGGTACTATCATACTTACCTCCACAAATTACGACTTATCGTTATGTTCACTTTTTCAGACAAGAAATTTCAAAACTAAATCATTAAAATCTTTTGCTTCTTCAAAAGCACCATGACCATATTTTTCATAGATTTTAAGCTTGCAATCAGAAATATTCTCAGCTAGCTCATATGCTGCCTTATTTCCGACAATATAATCCCGTTCTCCGCCAACAATAAGGGTTGGTACTTGAATCTTTCCAAGCCAGGGCCGTGCATCATGTGCCATACAAGCATTTCCCTGTATAATAAACCTTTCTAAACTCCTTGGTTCACTCATTTTTAATAATATTCCGTAAAATCGTCGGTATGTTTTTAATTTCTGTTCAGAGTATGTTTTCTCAGCAGTATCAATAAATATATCTTTAAAATCACCTTGCTTGGCCATATCAATCCATGTACCAACAACCGTTTTAATGACATCATTTGCATATGGTGCCGTATTGGCAAGAACCAACTTGGTTACAAGCTCTGGATATTTTGCTGCAAGATGCATAGATATCACTCCACCCTGTGATACACCCATGACACATATTTTTCTCCACGATACAACTTTGAAGTTGTCAGATACTTTTATAAAACTCTCGCAATAAGGATGCTAATTCTTCCGGAGATTCCAAATTCACTTCGTGACCGGTTCTCGGAATTTCTTTGAATTGGGAATGCTTCATAATATCTGCAAGTTCGATAGATGCTCTTTTGTTGGTTTTATCTTTTTCTCCACAAACGACCAATACAGGACAGGAGACTTGGTTCAATGAATCACTAAAATCAAGTGCCACCATGGTGTCACACAGACTTATAAAATCGAGTTTTCCAAAGCCGGTTTGTTGAAACATCGACTGTGGCATAAAACGAAATAGTGCATTTTGCAGTTTTAATAATCTCTTTGGCATCTTATACTGCGTTGCAATCAAAACTAATGCCTTTACTTTTTGGGGATAGTCTATCGCATAGTTAAGTGCCAACACTCCACCCAAGGAAAGACCACACAAAATGATTTCCTCATTTTCTGCATCACACAATTCCACAAAAGCAGAGTAGAGGGTGGAATATGTTGCCGCTTTGCCTTTGACCATTTCCGACAAATCCAAGCATACGCTATGATCCAACACTTCTGTTGCTTCTATCGCCTTGTTCCAACTGCCTGCATTTTGTCCCAATCCATGCAAGTATAAGTATTTCATCTGTTCTCTCCTCAACTTCCGATTTGTTAATTTGTTTTATTATAGCACATGCAAGCTCATTCACAATAAAAAAAGAGCAACCGATTTTTATCGATCACTCTCTGCCGTGTGGTTAGTCCTTTGTTAGTTTTCTGTTACCATTCAAATAGGACATACCGTTTCCCCCATAAGCTTTCCAGTCGTTATTTTTCGTCAACAATTTGAAATCTGAAAGCTTTTAGCTGATAGCTTTTATAATTTTTTTCTCATGATCTTTGGTAAATTCACTCAATTCATACGATCGGATTCTCTTATTGACTAATATGGGAATCACAAATCCATTTTTTACCAGTATCGTCAGTCTGTTAATAATCGTTTTGTTTGTTACCGACAATTCTCTGCTAATTTCAATCGGAGTAAACTCTCCCCGATAGTTTTTCATTAAAAACAATAATAGCTCCTTTTCTTTTCCTTTCAGAAAAGATAGACTTCCTGCAATATCTTCCTCCTCAGAAGCCAACTGTAAGTCACAGACTTTTCTCGAATACAGTTTCACCATTCGCAGAAAATAATTGATCCAGATCTCCGGATGCGGAGGATTCTCTCTTCCGGAATAATACAATGCCGGAAGTCCCATCTGAATGGATTCATAATATTCATCTATATCGTATGCAAAATATTCTTCTAACGATCCGATTCCATTAAATCCGTAACCGTTCAAGTCCATAATATAACCGGATAAGAGTCTTGCCGTTCTACCATTGCCGTCTTCGAACGGATGTATTGTCACTAATTGATAATGCACCACTGCTGCTACGATCAGAGGGTGATCATCCGTAGTATTTACATACTCCACTAATTCATCCAAAAGTCCCGGAATGTCACAATATTCCGGGGGAATATAATCCGGATTCCCTGTTTTGGAATCATACACTGCAAACAGAACTCCGGGCGGCATAGGTCCTCTGAGACCTATTTTTTCTTTGGACGCCCCCTTTTCCACCAGTTTCTGTACATCTAAAATAAGTTTCTTGGAAAATTTTTCTTTATTCTTTACCTTTTCTTCGAGATAATTCAACGCCAAAAAATAATTCCGGACTTCCTGCTCCGGTTTCAGATAATGCTTTCTTTCATCACTTTCTATTACTTCGTTCACCTGTTTTTCCGACAAGGGATTTCCCTCTATCTTGTTCGAGGCATACGAACTTTTTTTCTTTGAATTTTTGCGAAGCTTATTCATAACTGTTTTGGAGAGCTTTACTGACGAAACTTTATATCTGTTCTGCTCAATTTCTGTAATATATCTTAAAATTTCATTCGTTAAAGTCACTTTAATCATATAAAAAAGCCTCCCTTTCAAATATTATTATATCCAAAAAGGAGGACTTTTTCCATTATTATTTCACTATTTTTTCACTATTTTCCACTTCTACTTTTCATCAACCACCTGGAAGATGTAGAACTTGAGGTAATAGCTCTCGTCCGCTGCCCACAGGATCGGATGATCCGGGCCCTGTGTCTTGAATTCTACCTGGCGGAGACGCTTATGCGCACCATGAGAAGCCTCCCGGATTGTTTTGGCGAAAAGCTCAGGATCCATAAAATGAGAGCAGGAACAAGTTACCAGGAATCCGCCGTCCTTCACCAGCTTTAAGCCCCTAAGATTGATCTCGCGATATCCTTTTACGGCATTTTTGATGGAATTGCGGGACTTGGTAAAAGCGGGCGGATCCAGGATCACCACATCATATTTCTCGCCCTGCGCCTCCAGCTCCGGCAATAACTCGAAGACATCCGCACATCGGAAGCTTACCGTATTTTCCAGTCCGTTCAGCTTCGCATTTTCCATTGCCTGATCCACAGCCAGCTGGGAAGCATCCACACCCAGAACACTTTTCGCTCCGGCGATTCCCGCGTTCAATGCAAAGGAGCCGGTATGTGTGAAGCAGTCCAGCACCTTTTTATCCTTACAGAAACGATGAATGGCGGCACGGTTATTCTTCTGATCCAGAAAAAATCCTGTCTTCTGTCCGTCCTCTACATCCACCATGTAATGCACACCGTTCTCCACGATCTCTACTTTCGTGTCAAACGGTTCGCCGATGAAGCCCTTGTAACGCTCCATCCCCTCCTGTAAGCGTACCTTGGCATCGCTCCGCTCGTAGACACCGCGGATGGTAATGCCATCCTCCGCCAGTACTTTCTGCAAAGCATCAATGATCACAAGCTTCCACTTATCGATTCCCAATGCCAGAGATTCCACTACCAATACATCCGAGAACTTATCAATGACAATACCCGGCAGGAAATCCGCCTCTCCGAAGATCAGACGACAGCTGGAGGTATCAATGGTCTCCTTGCGGTAATTCCAGGCATCCCGCACCCTCTGCTCAAAAAATGCCTCATCGATCACCGTATCTTTCCTGCGCGCCAGCAGACGAAGCGTGATCTTGGAATTGGTATTGATATAACCGTATCCCATGAAATAGCCGTCAAAATCATGAATGTTTACAATGTCGCCATTCTCAAACGTCCCCAGGATGGATGCGATCTCATTATCGAATACCCACATTCCCCCGGCTTTCAGCGTTCTTCCTTCTCCTTTTTTCAGCGTTACCGTTGTATTGTACATAGAATTTCCTCTCTTAATTTCGTGGTTTTATCGTTTTTGCAACTTTTTCTTCTATCATATTCGTTTTTTGCTTGACAATCAATGGGTTTTTATTTATTATTTTAATGTTGACGCAATTCATGTTAATAATCGTCGCGTGGCTCAGTTTGGTAGAGCGCTGCGTTCGGGACGCAGAGGTCGCAAGTTCGAATCTTGTCGCGACGACGAAAAATACTCCCTCACACATGTGTGAGGGAGTATTTTTGTTCTTGCAACTATTCAAACTTACGACCTCTAACTGGTTCGGACACACCGTTCGGGCGCAGACCGCAAATTCTCCCCAATCCCCATAATCACAAACACCGTCGAAATATTCATCACCTGCTGAAAACTAAACATATTATTCACTGTATACGCCAGCACGCAGATCCCGCAGGCTCCCACCACCATCTTGTTCTCCCCGGCACGAAGGAAATCTCTGATCGCCGTAATCATCATTCCGGCATAACTGATGATTCCCAATACTCCTATATCTACCAGAATCGTCAGCCATTCATTGTGTGCATTCGTAAGCCGGCTCCCGCCAAAACGGTCATTCACCATCGTCTGCAATCCCACACTTCCCTCGTTGGATAAAAATGCATACAGGCAATCCGGTCCCACGCCGAATATTTTATGCAGAAGATCCGCCTCCCAGAAGCATCTGGCGCCTGCTGCCCAGGTACCGCCCCGGGCACTCCCCCAACTGACATTAAACGTCAGCCATTTTGTCACATTCGGGTCTGTAATGCCGGGAGTCAACGCGCCACCGGCCAAGGTATTGATCAGCGTCAGTAATAAAACAAGCAATATCATGACCGGCACCGCAATAGCGATCCCGCAATAGATTCTATGTAACAGTTTCTCCGGGTAACTGCGCTTCAGCCGAGCTCTGTGTATTAAGCATAAAATGGTTCCTGACAGTATCGTCATAAGTATGGTTACCATCGAAAACGTCAGCAGATCCGTCATTTCTTCCAGCACTAATTCCTGTGAAAACACATTCGCTTTTCGCAATATAAAGGTCAACAGGCATGCCCCGGAAAACATCGTCATCTCCTGCCAGAACACTTCCATCCTCCCACTATCTCTCACGGACATCCCGAATAATACGAACATGACCACCGTGAAGGTTACAATGCCGCTGCTGCTTCCCTGGGTCGCCAACGAGGCGAAGCCGATCGTCACATATGCCATCAGCAACAGCTTTTTCCAGGTCATTTTCTCTTCCATCCGCCACAGCAGATAGACTCCCCCGAACAATATCGTCACCAGATACCCGCAGTACCAGTTGATATTCCCTATCGTCGAGATAAAAGAGGTATTTACGAACTGTGTATCTATGGGAAACAGGCAGAACTTATTCACATATCCCAGGGCGAAAACAACCGCAGACACCGGCAGTATCAGCGCCGGGATCCAGCTCTTCCACTGCCACATACGGGAGATCATAAAATACACGATCACCGCTCCCAGCTGCGTCCACATTCCCATCCGCCAGGACGCTGTCCCCCACAATGCTTCTTCCCGGTAATTCGTAAACAGATACGACAATAGTACCGCGATCCCATATAACGCCGCGAATTTATCCGTACTGCTCAGATCCCTCCACAATCTCCCCGGCAATTCCCTGATCCCCGGCAGCTCCTTTGCACGGATCGCCGTAATGAGGCGAAAAACCGCCCACAGGATAAATACCGGCAGCAATGCCTTTCCTCCGTAGGTCATGGTCTTTCTGAAAAAATTCTCCTTCTCCGTTCCGATCTGTGCATATCCTTTATTATAAAGCGGCAATACCACCAGTACCGCACACATATATACGCTGATCACAATATCACACAAAAAACCATTGAAACTGCAAAGCGTCTCCTCCACAGATTCTGTTTTCTTTTTTCCGGTCGTATGTTTTGCCATAATCATGCCCTTCCAAAGCATCCTTAAGTAATAGAACTACCCCTTTTATGATAGCTTTCCGGACTTCTTTCGTCAATCTTTTCTCAGGAGCGAGTCTCTTCGTTTGTCTGCCGGTCAGACATCTTAGACAGACTATGATACGTCTCGTAGATCAGCACAAATCCCAACGGTCCTTTGATGATCCCCCAGACGCCGAACAGCTGGATCCCGGCATATAGCGACACTAATACAGCAATGGGAGACACTCCTATTTTCCTGCCAATGAGACGGGGCTCCAGTATCTCCCGCAGGAAAATACATACCACATACAGCACTCCGCAGATAAGCGCTCTACCGAAGCTTCCCTCCAATAGCTGCCAGATTCCCAGTGGCACCAGCACCACCCCCGTGCCAATAAAGGGCAGCGCATCCAGAATCCCCGCCAGGATCCCCCACAGCACTCCATGCTTTATCCCCGCGATCCCTAACGTAGCCGCTGCCGTCAGTGCGATCGCCGACATGATGATCCCCTGTGCTTTTACAAAGGTAGCGATATAGCGGACGATCCCGCAGATCACCTCCAGCAGCACATGGCAGGACTCCTGATCCAGCAGATGGTTCATGATCCCGTCATAGTCTTTCGCCAACAGTACCGACGCAATGAGAAATGTCACCAGGAATCCTCCCAGCTCCGCAAACCACCGCACATACTGCATGGATTGCGACAGCATCCCCGGCAGAATATTTTCCTCCAACGAATCCAGTCCCTCCTGCAGTCTGCCGCTGACCGTATTTTCCAGATAGGAAGCGTCCACGCCAATGATCTCTCCCACACCGTGACACAGATCCCGTACCATCGCCAGCCACTCCTGCTCCCTCGCATCCACACTCCGGATCCACACCGGCAGACTTCCCAGCACCCAGGAGCTCAGTACCCATAACAGTACAGCCAACAGCAGTGTCGCCAGAATCAGAAGCACTATGGCGCTTAAGGGTCTTGGAAAATGCAGTTTGCGGTTCATCCGCTTCATCATCGGTCCGAATATCGTGACGAACAGCATCGCCAGCAGCACCGGTGCCAGAAGGGGTGTCAGATATTGCAGAAAAAAATAGACTGCTCCCGTCACCGCAAGCAGTACTATCATCTTTTTTCCTATAATGTTTTTACCGAATTCTCCCCAGTCCATTCCGCACACTCCCTTTTTGGGATTAGTGTGCTCTGAGAGACTTTTTTTATCCCCTTTTGGAGATTCCGGTTTCATTTTCTGTGAGTTTTTTCAATTCCTCCATCGCAAAACCCGCAAATGCCGGATTCTTCGGCACTACCCGGAATCCCATCTTTTTCCCGGAAACGGGATGGACAAACTCCAGAGAATACGCGCATAGTGCCACGCCGCGATATTTCTGCGCAGGCATTGCCTCTTTTAACGCTGCCGTTCCATACTTCGTATCTCCAAACAGTGGAAATCCCGCATGTGCGAACTGCACCCGGATCTGATGAAACCGTCCGGTCCCGATCGTTACATCTGCAAGCGCAAGCGGAGAGGGATCGTTGATCTCTTCCAAAATGCGATAGTGCAGCGCGGCAATCTTCGCATCTGCAAATTCCTGTTCCCTGCCGGTCACTGCCACCGCCATATTACCTTCCTTGCGAAGGTAATCCACAAGATCCCCCTCCGGGCAGTCAGGATATCCACAGAGTACTGCATAATAGTGTTTATTCAGCGCACCTTCTGTTAATTGCTTCGACAATGCCGCTGCTGCCTTTTTGTCTTTGGCAAATACCAGCAGTCCTTCCACCGGCTGATCCAGTCTGTGGACTATGCCCAGATACGGCTCTCCTTTTCCAGGTCTCCCCGCACCGGGAAGCTTTGCAAGATGGGATTTCAACTCACTGACCACATCCGGCTGTCCGATTCCGGCGGACTGCACCGCCAGTCCTGCCGGTTTGCGGATGACCAGTATGCTGTTATCTTCATATAATATTTCCGTTTTCATAACCTATTCCTCTGTCATCCCCCTAACCGTTGTTCCGGATGTTAATCTATACCGTTGCATCTCTATCGCCTAATCACTTTCTCAGTCCTTTAGGATAATGATTCTTCATGACGCCGCCTGCCAGTTTCCCCCAGCCAAGGCTACAACCGTCCACGCAGATCAGATACCAGCCCTTCTCGCCTTCCGCAGAGAAAGTCTGTCCCTTCAGATAAGCCGCGGCTTCCTCCACAGACAGCTTCCACACATGCTTCACATCCTCCGGACGCAGTGCCAGTGCTAACGCGTGCGCCGGTTCAAAACGATTCTTTTTCAAGGTGCCCAGATGAAGTCCCGGGCGCAATACCTTCAGTCCTTTCACCCCGGGCATTCTCTCCGGCATGCGGTACAGGTTATCGCCAAATGCCAGAAAGCCTTCTCCGGCAGTGCATAGTCCTGCTCTGATCGTCTGCTCCTCCGAAAAGGTCTCTTTTGCGAAGTTAAAATACTCTGCCCAGTCTCTTGTCAGATTCTTCGCCGGAATTCCCTTCTCTGGTCCGGTGGCACTCACCGGCTGATAACCTTCCGGAAGCTCTCCCTTTTTCTGTAATACTGCGGCATAATGCCCCTCGCCACGTAACTTATGGGGCCACAGACGTAAAGTCCCCGTAATGCCGGGTGCCGGATTCTCTACACAACCGGGAATACCGTCGCAGCCTTCCGGGATCCCCAGTTCCTTTTTATCGATGGGGACAATCTCGAATTCCTCATGCTTTGCCAGGAAACGGCTGATGCTTCCCTCATTTTCCGCAGGTGCAAAGGTGCAGGTAGAATATACCAGTCTGCCTCCCGGGACTAACATCCGTGCCGCACACTCCAGGATCCCGTCCTGTCTGTCTGCACATAACTGCACATTTTCGGGGCTCCATTCCTCACAGGCCACTTCATTCTTCCGGAACATTCCCTCTCCGGAGCAGGGTGCATCCACCAGGATCCGGTCAAAATATTCTTCGAAAATATCCGCCAGGTGCTCCGGCGTCTCATTCAATACACAGGCGTTGCTGATGCCCATGCGCTCTACGTTCTCTGACAGTATTTTCGCCCTCGCCGGATGGATCTCATTCGTGACAAGCAGTCCCTCTCCCTCCATCGCTGATGCGATCTGGGTACTTTTCCCTCCGGGAGCAGCACATAGATCGAGGATCCGCTCTCCGGGACGAGGTGACAGTAGTGTCACAGGTGCCATGGCACTGGGTTCCTGGATATAATAAAGTCCCGCTTCATGCCAGGGATGCTTTCCCGGCTGGTCCTCTTTGGTATAGTAATATCCGTTCTCCGCCCAGGGAACCGGCTGCAACTGAAAAGTCTGCTTTACTTTTTCTGTTATGACAGACATGTCATCCCTTTTTAACGGATTCAGACGCAATGCCTGATATTTTTCATGCTCAAAGCTTGCCAGGAACTCTTCATATTCCGATCCCAAAAGTCCCTGCATTCTCTCTGTAAATGACTGCGGAAGCATAGGTTTCCTCCATCTCTGTCCTCTATTCCGAACTCTGTTCCCATTAACTGTATCACAGCTCCTATCCGCGGGCAATCATTTCTTGCCAAGCTACACAGACACAATTATAATATTTGTTGTAAGTGCTTGTTTTTTAGTTTTAAAAGGTAACCCATTGTTCATATTTTCATTCGTTGATTCTCGAATAAGAAAAGAGGTTATTATGTCTATTTTCAGAAAAACACTCAGCTGTGCCGTACTGGCAGCCTTAGGCACCTGTGCTCTCGCTGGCTGTGGCAGGCAGGATACGCCGAATGAAGCCGCAACATCTGCTTCCCCTGAAGCGTCTACTGCCATCACGGAAACCATCTCCGAAAGTACCGCTTCCTCTGAACAAACATCGTCCTCCGAAGCATCCGGGGCACAGCCCGCTGAAACCGAACCAGCAGTTTTCGAGGCGCCCTCTGTCGATGACTCCACTCCTTACGGACAGCACGGCGCTCTCCATGTGGAGAACGGGAAGCTGACCGATGCAGACGGGAACACTGTCCAGCTCTACGGTATGTCCACCCACGGTATTGCCTGGTTCCCCCAGTATATCAATTATGATTCCTTCCGTACCCTGCGGGACGACTGGAATACCAATTGTATCCGCCTCGCCATGTATACAGCGGAGTACGGCGGTTATTGTGCCGGCGGTGATAAGGAACAGCTGAAGCAGCTGGTAAGAGACGGTGTATCCTACGCTACAGAGCTTGGAATGTACGTGATCGTAGACTGGCATATTTTAAGTGATTGTGACCCGAATCAGAACAAAGATGAGGCGATCGCCTTTTTCCGGGAAATGTCGGAAGCTTTTGCCGACAACGACAATGTGCTCTATGAGATCTGTAATGAGCCCAACAGCGGTACCTCCTGGGACAGCATCAAGTCCTATGCCGAGGAAGTCATCCCGGTGATCCGGGAACAGAAGCCGGATGCCGTCATCCTCGTAGGAACTCCTACCTGGAGCCAGGAGATCGACAAATCCGCAGCTTCCCCGCTTACCTTTGATAATGTAATGTATACTCTGCATTTTTACGCAGGCACCCACAAAGATGACCTGCGTAACCGCTTAGAGACCTGCGCACAGAACAATCTTCCTGTCTTCGTCAGCGAATTCGGTATGTGCGACGCTTCCGGCAATGGTGCCAATGATTTTGATTCCACGACCAAGTGGCTGGACCTGCTGAACAAATATCAGATCAGCTTCTGTTGCTGGAATCTGGCGAACAAGGACGAAAGCAGCAGTGTCTTCAAGGCTGCCAGCACGGCTCTCTCCGACTGGACCGATGAGGACTTCAATGAATCCGGACGGTGGATCCGTAATTACTTCCGCAAAATGCCACAGAAATAATTCCCGATCCCGCCCTCAGAACTTCCTGCTTACAAATTCGTACGATTGCACTACATTAATTCTTCGTCATAGACTGCCCTGCCACCGCCGATGAATTTCGGTCTGGTACGGGCGCATACCACATGGGCGTCTCCGATCTGTCCGGTCCGGAGACGCACCGGTACTGCCACATCTCTCAAATGCATTCCGATCAACGTATCCCCGATATCCATTCCCGCTGCCGCCTGAATATGTTCTACTGCCACCGGATGTTCAAATGCTTTATACGCTGCCGTAGCGAAGGATCCTCCCGCCTTGGGCTGGGGAACCACATTGACCATGGGATAACCGTATTTTACGGCTGCCTCTTTTTCCAGGATCAGCGCGCGGTTCAGGTGTTCACAGCACTGGGCTGCCAGATAGACACCTGCTTCCTGCGTTGCCTGATAGATTCCGCCGAAGACCACCTCTGCCAGCTCCGGGCTGGAATAGGTTCCGATGGATGCACCTCCCACTTCACTGGTGGAACACCCTACTACAAACAGTTCTCCCGCCTCCGGCTTAGCTTTCTCCAGGATCTCCCTGGCTGCGGAATATGCCTCTTCTGCAATGATTGTCATATCTTCTGTCATGACGAATACCTCCCAGTTTTTTTAGTTATTCCCATCTTCTGTCTTTTCCGGCAGACAGACTGCTTTCTATAGTTACAGCAGACAGTTTTCCAATACCAATATCATTAAAAAAGCCATATTTGCCATGGTAAACCATCCAAAATACTTCTTTTTCTCTCCCGGAATCTGTCTGACCACCTGTTTATAAGAAATCAGACTGGCCATGGATGCGATCAGTGTCCCCAGACCTCCCAGATTCGTGCCGATGATCAGTGCCGTGATATTTTCTGTAAATCCAGATAATAAAAGGGCTGCCGGAACATTGCTGATCACCTGGCTGGCAATCACGGCCGTCATGACTTCCCTGCCTCCGATGATCTTCTGCAGGAAGTCGCAGAATGCAGGCATTCTTCCCATATTTCCTATGAAAATAAAGAAGCCCACAAATGTTAGTAAAAGAGAATAATCCACTTTTATAATAGTTCCACGATCTAAAAGGAGAACCGCTAATGCCACAGTCACCAATGTCACCGGATAAGGAATCAAATGAGCCACAGTCAGCAGACACAACACAAATAACAGCAAATATGCCGGAAGTAAATATTTCTTTTGTTCCAGCTTCTCATCTTCTGTCAGCAAAACTTCTGCTCCCCGAACTTCGATTCTGCTTCGTTTTGCCACAATTACCCCACAGATCACCAGTAAAAGCAGTGACACCAGAGAATAAGGCAGCATCAAAAGTATAAATGTTCCAGCGGACATCTGTGTTTTCCCATATAAATACAGATTCTGCGGATTTCCGATCGGCGTCAGCATACTTCCCAGATTGGCAGCTACCGTCTGCAGAACGATCACTGGCACTGCCAGTTTTTTCACAGCTTCTTCGCCTGTCAGCCGCAGCACAATGAAGGTAAACGGTACAAACGTGATCAATGACACATCATTAGTGATGATCATACTGAAAAAGAAACACAAAAGTATCAATACCTCTACCAACTGTATAGTATTCTGTGTATACCGCAACAGCGTTTTTGCAATATTACGGAAAACACCCAGCTTCTGTAATCCTGCCATCACCGTCATCAGGCAGAAAAGAATCGAAAGCGTGCGGAAATCAATATATCCTGCATATTCTCTGTCCGGCGGAGTCATCACCGCAGACACGATCGCTAAAAAGACAGCTACAGTCAGAACCGTCTCTCTTTTTAGAAATTCACTCAGTTTTCTCTTTAGTTTCATACTCATTTGTTCCTTTGCGTTGTATCTCACAAAAAATTTTTGCAGGAATATAGTAAAATTAAGAATATTTTCTACGGAGCATGCTATGTCTGTTCTGCCCTCATTGCTCTTCGGTATCTCCGCCAGTCTGGATGCACTTCTGGTAGGCTGCGCACTGGGACTGCAGAAGGTCCCTCTTCCTGCAAAACATAATCTGCTGATCAGCGCAGTCACTCTCATCGGTACTGTGATCTCTATAAGCCTCGGTAACCTTTTACTGCCTCTGATCCCCAGTGAGATCGCAACCCGGACCGGAAGCAGTATCCTGATCCTGTTCGGGCTCTACTATGCCGGAAAATGGCTGGTTTCCAGATGGCGTTGCAGTTCTTCAGATAACAGCAGCCTATGCCGGGAGAAGAAAAAATTTGCCGAACATCGGAATCTGACTCTCCCACAGACGCTGGCTCTGGGCTGTGCCCTCTCCATGAATAATATCGGTATCGGCTTCTCCGCCAGCATTACCGGACTTCCTTTTCTGCCTGCCTCGATATCCACCTTTTTCTGTTCCTTCGGATTCCTGACACTGGGGAGCCGCCTGGGACGTTCCGTCCTCCTGCAGCAGGTCGGAGAATATGCCGATCCCATCTCCGGGCTCTTATTGATCCTGTTAGGTCTGTGGCAATTATATCACTGATGGACTGAATAGTTACCAAAATAATGGGGAATCTATCTGAATAATACAATATACCCACCGGGCAGTCTATGCAATCATTATATCATTATTCAGAAAGGATTCCCTTTTTATGACACAAAACAATTCATTATCCACAGAACTTTCCCAAAATATTGATCTTCTCCACCGATTGCTTCCTCTGGGTAAAAGCTTTGACCTGATCACACGCGATCTCCGGTTGGGGGAAACTCCGGCATTTTGGCTGGGGATCAATGGTTTCTGCAATACCGAGATCCTCCAGCAGATCTTCTCCGACCTGCAGGATCCTCACTATACACTGGATTCCGAGATCCGCGATCTCCCCGGCTATGTGCAGAGCAGGCTCGGCTATGCACAGGTATCGTTGACCTCCTCTGTGGATGATATCCTGCAAAATCTCTTAAGTGGGCCTTCCATCCTCCTGGTGAACGGCTTCGATCAGGCGGTGATCATTGACGTCCGTACCTATCCCGTCCGCAGTATCTCCGAGCCCGATACCGAACGGAGCACCCGGGGTGCCCGGGACGGCTTCGTGGAGACACTTTTATTCAATACAAATCTTATCCGCCGCCGGGTGCGTTCTGCGAAACTGACCTTCTCCATCTGCACCCTGGGAACAGAGAGCCGCACCGATGTAGCGATCGCCTATCTGGCAGACCAGGTTAACGAGGAGTTATTAGAGGCTCTGAAGCAAAAACTCTCCCGGTTACAGATCACTTCGCTGACTATGGGCAGCAAAAGCTTAGAAGAACTTCTGATTCATAAAAGATGGTGGAATCCCCTGCCCAGCATCCAGCTGACAGAGCGTCCCGATGTGGCATGCAGCTACCTGTGCGAAGGACACATTCTGCTCATCGTGGACAATTCTCCCGCCGTTTTGCTGCTTCCCGGTACGATCTTCCAGTTTACCCAGAGTCCGGAAGACTATTACAACAATCCCCTGACCGGAACTTATTTCCGCATGATACGCTTCCTGTGCATTCCGGTGAGTCTTCTGCTTCTGCCGGTATTTTTACTTCTCTCCGCCTATTATCCCGAGATCACCTCCTCACTGCAGCTCACACCTGTCAGCGATCTGTCACCCTTCCGCCTTTTTTTCTATGTGCTGGCGGTGGAGTTTCTCTTAGACCTCTTCAAATACTCTGCCGCACTTAGTTCCAGCCGTGTCTCCGGTGCACTGTCTATTGTAGGGGGATTGTTGATTGGTGACATTGCTGTCAGCCTTAACTGGGCCTCTACCGAAGTCCTGTTCTATGCCGCCGTCACTATGTTGGCAAATCTGTCTCTCTCCAGTATAGAATTCGCCGATGCATTGCGCATCTATCGAATTCTCCTGGTGGTCACCACCGGATTATGGGGTCTGCCCGGCTTTATTATCGGTCTGACGCTTGTGTCACTCTCCATGATTACCACACCGACCTTCGCAGGCTTCAGTTACTTCTGGCCCCTCTTCCCCTTTAACGGACCTGCACTGAAAAGCCTCCTCTTCCGCCGCCCCACCTATAAGGCCCAACCCAGTAAAGTCTGGTCCCGTGGACATGTGCATACAAAATAAAACTCCTATACGGAGCGCGAGACATCGAGAACATACGGTACCTTGTTACTTACTAATCATTTCAGACGGATTTGTACTATCTTAGCCTTGAGGATCAAGCGCGAGACGGCGCACGAGGTCCGGGGGACCTCGGCCTGCGCGGACCGGAGCGGAGCGTAGACATCGAACTTTCGAGCCCTGGCAGGGCTCGAAAAAAAGAACGATACCGATTTGGTATCGTTCTTTCAGACTGTAGACAAAGCTCCTTCCTGTGAGGGAGCTTTTCTTGTGTCATGACT
>NZ_JBOKRY010000052.1:0-19506 GCF_051972595.1 Simiaoa sp.
GCATAGCAGGTGGTTTATTGTTTCGCACATCTCCATTTCTCCGTTTGGAGAAACTTCGATGCACTCAACAGGCTAAAGCCCATAAAAAATTCCGCAAACCTTTCCCGGCTTGCGGAACCTTCCAAACATATTATAATTTTTCCACGCACCGGATCAGTGCATCCACATTTTCTTCCTTCGTCGCCCAGCCGGTACAGAATCGCACGCAACTGTGTGCGGCATCGATCCGCTGGTCATAGCTGTACTCGAACTGCTCTGCGATTTTTTCAAGATGAGCATCCGGTACAATGACGAAGATCTGATTCGTCCGGTTGGGTGCCAGATAAGTGTAGCCCTTTGCCGTAAATGCTTCCCGCAGCTTCTCCGCCATGGCAATGGCATGGGCGGAGATCTCCTGATAGAGACCATCCGTGAAAAGAGCGTCAAACTGCAGACCCAGCAGTCTTCCCTTGGCTAACATGCCGCCATTCTGCTTGATAATATACCTGAAATCCTGTGCAAGCTCCGGATTTTTGATCACTACTGCTTCTCCGAACAATGCTCCGACCTTGGTTCCACCAATATAAAACACATCACAAAGCGCCGCGATATCCGGCAATGTCAGATCGTTGTCCGGTGCTGCCAGTCCGTAGCCCAGTCTGGCGCCATCTAAGAACAGATACAGTCCGTATTTGTGACAGGTCTCGGACAGAGCGGTCAGCTCTGCTTTACTGTAAATGGTTCCCACCTCTGTGGGATTGGAAATGTACACCATTTTCGGCTGTACCATGTGTTCAAAGCTGTCGTTGTGAATATGGGCTTCGTAAGCCTCTGCTACCTGCGCTGCCGTGATCTTACCGTCGGGGCTGGGTAATCCCAGTACTTTATGTCCGCAGGCTTCCACCGCACCGGTCTCATGGACATTAATATGTCCCGTGACAGCGCAGAGCACACCCTGGTGCTTGCGAAGTGCCGCATTGATCACGGTGACATTGGTCTGGGTTCCACCTACCAGGAAATGTACTGCCAGGCTGTCATCCCCACAGACCTTACGGATCTTCTTGCGCGCCTCTTCACAGTATTTGTCCTCGCTGTAACCCGGTGTCTGCTCCATATTGGTCTGCACCAGACGCTCCAGCACCTTCGGATGCGCTCCCTCATTATAGTCACACTGGAATAAAATCTTATCGCTCATTTTTTTATCAACACCGCCGTGACAGTGTATTTCCTCCAACGTTATTCATATTTTAGCTTTTTCTATCTGCTAACTCTTTACATTTTTCGATTGTTTCTATCTTATTTGGTTCTTTGGACTTCCTGTTACTCAAATTCTGTCAATCTTTCGTTTCCAGTACCTTGACCAGATACTCCCACACTCTCTTCGTGGAAGATATGCTTAAGGTCTCCTCGGTAGTGTGAATGTCCTTCATATCCGGTCCCATGGACACACAGTCAAGGTCTGCGATCTTGCTGCCTAACAGTCCGCATTCCAGGCCTGCATGGATAGCCTCCACCCTGGGCTCAGTGCCGTACATTTCCGCATACAGCTTCACCATTTTTTCCCGCAACGGAGAATGCACACGGTACTTCCAGCCGGGATAATCTCCGGTCACCACGTAATCGCCACCGGTCAGTTCCACCAGTGCAGAAAGCTTTGCGATCAGGTTATCCTTCTCACTTTCCACGCTGCTTCTGACAGAATACTCTGCCCGCAAAACTTCCGCATCCGCTTTCAGAATACCCAGATTCAGAGAGGTCTGTACCAGCCCCGGCATATCTGCGCTCATGGCCTGTACACCGTTGGGAGTTGCCTGCAAAAAGGCTGCCACACGTTTTGTATCTTCCGGAGCAGCACAGGTGATTGTCTCGGCAGTGTCTATTAACTTTTTCGCGGTTACCTTTACGTCCGGATCCTTGGTAGCAAGCTCATCCCCCAGTTCTGCTGCCAAAGCTGCTACCTGCTGCTCTAAGCTTTCTGCATCTTTTTCCTCTACTACGACTACTGCTTTCGTCTGTCTGGGAATGGCGTTGTCTGCCAGTCCTCCGTCCGCAGATACCAGTCCTACGGGCATTTTCCCAGACAGTTTCCACAAAAGTCTTCCCAGGATACAATTGGAATTGCCTCTTTCCTTGTGGATCTCTCCGCCGGAATGTCCTCCTAAGAGGCCGAAGACTTCCAGCTCATAGCGCATACCGGTAAGCTCCTGTTTTTTCATCGGAAAACGGCAGTTCACTCTGGCACCGCCGGCACAGCTGGTCAGGAAAATGCCTTCATCCTCGGAATCCAGATTGATCATACGATGTCCCTGTAACATAGACAGGTCGATCTCTCTGGCTCCGTCCATACCGACTTCCTCATCCACCGTAATGATGACTTCCAAACGGGGATGCCTGATGTCCTCAGAATCCAATAATGCGAGTGCATAAGCCACAGCGATACCGTCATCGCCACCGAGGCTGGTGTCCTTCGCATAAACGCTGTCTCCGTCGATCCCTACTTTCAATCCTTCCGTCTTCATATCCATGGTGCATTCCGGTGTCTGCACCGCTACCATATCCATGTGTCCCTGCAGGATCACTACCGGCTCATTCTCGTATCCGGGAGTTGCCTCCTTGACCATAATGACATTTTTCATAGCATCCTGTATATAGAAAAGCTTATGTGCTTTCGCAAAATCTACCAGAAAATCACTGATCTGATCCACGTTTCCGGATCCGTGAGGGATCTTCGTGATCTCTTCAAAATAGTAAAACACTTTCTTCGGTTCTAAATTCGATAAAACAGCCATTTTCATTTCCTCATTTCTGTTCTTTGTTTGGATCCATTTTGCCTGCAGATCGTCCTATACAATCTCAAAGCTCGTAACGATCCGCACAATCCCAGTATAAATATTTGCTATTTTTCTGTCAAGAATAGAAAAAGGCCCACGGATTACGCATAATGATATTTTTTCCTCTTCGCAATCAAAAATCCGATGGTCACGAACAGCGCTAAAAATTCCGCAATCACGATGGACAACCATACGCCGGTAATGCCGATCATTCCCGGCAGGATCAACACGATAATGATCTGGAACACAAAGGTCCGCAGGAAAGAGATTGCCGCAGACACTGCTCCGTTATTCAGTGCCGTGAAGAAAGAAGATCCCCAGACATTCATGCCTCTCACCAGGAATGCGATAGCATAGATCCGAAATCCCCAAGTCGTCATCTCTAGCAATTCCTGGTCATAGCTTGCAAAGATCTTCACCAACGGCCCTGCCAGAATCTGGGAAGCCGTAAGTAATATCACACCGCAGGCCGAGATGATGACCAGACTTTTTCGGCACAGATTCTTCAATTCCGCATGATTGCCCGCACCGTAGTGGAAGCTTACGATAGGTGCAGATCCCAGGGAATAACCGAGATACAAGGTCATGAAGATAATATCCACATACATAATGATACCATATGCCGCCACGCCGTTTTCTCCGGCCGCTTCCATCAGCTGAAAGTTATAGAGCACACCGACAATGGACGTAGACAGATTCGTCACCAGTTCGGAAGAACCGTTCATGCAGGTCTGCCAGATGACTTTTCCGTGCCACCTTGTCTTTCCAAGTCGCAACAGACTACTGTTTTTTCCGGCAAAAAAGATGATTGGGATTACTCCGCCGACGACTTGTCCTGCCGCCGTTGCCAGCGCTGCTCCTGCCAGTCCCAGGGGGAATACCACAATTAAAACATAATCCAGCACCGCATTGATCAGGCCCGCCAGGACATTGATCTTCAGGCTGAGTGCCGGTTTCTCCGCTGCGATGAAGAAGCTCTGGAACAAATACTGCATGACAAATGCCGGTGTAGACAGAAACAGGATACGGGAATATAACACACAATCCGCCTCTAGATCACCGCTTGCTCCCAGTGTCAATGCTATCTGCGGTGCAAATGCATATCCGATCAGTCCCAGGACAACAGACACAGCCAGTGTCACGTATACGATCAGAGAAAAATATTCATTCGCCAGTTCCTTTTTCCCTTCTCCCAACGTCATGGATACCACGGCGCTTCCACCGGTCCCCGCCATGAAACCGATCGTTCCTACACCCATCAGCACCGGCATCACCAGATTCAGCGCTGCAAAAGGTGTTTTCCCCACAAAGTTAGACACAAAAAATCCGTCTACAATACTGTAGATTGAAGTACATAACAACATTAAAATGGATGGTGCCACGAAACGCAGCAATCGTTTATAGTCAAAATGATCCGATAATTGTATTTTCATAAAACTCCTCATTTCTGAGTGAAGAATATTTTTCACACTACTCTCTTTCTTTCTTGATATTTGTAACTTCCTCCCGAAATAATTCTGTCTGCCTTTTCATGATCTGCAGGAACTTTTCCATTTCCTGCTCTCCTAAGCTTTCCGTTGCCCGTACTTCAGCATCCATCAGGGGATCTACGATCTGTTCCACCAGCTTTTCTCCCTTTTCCGTCAGGTATATCTTCTTATTCTTGCGGTTGCCTTCTTCTGCACGAAGTGTGAGCAAGCCATCCTCTTCCATATGTTTCAAAGCGGAATTCACCGTCTGCGGCGTGTAAAACCAATAGTTGCAGATTTCTCTCTGTGTGAAAGTCTCTCCTTCCCTCTCCCTGATGCAATAGAGAATCCAGAACGCGGTTTCCGACAGGTTACAGTTCTTAGCATACACACGGTAAATATCATCCGATTCCTTCAATAACTGATTATATAGAGCCATTTGTTTCATGGCTTTTCTTCTCTGCTCTTCCATACGCTTCCAGTCTCCTTTCAAATACATTTTATCCGATATCGGATAATTTTGTATTATAATCCGAAATCGGATGATTGTCAACTCATAAAAAAGTGCACAGAAAGAACACATCCCATTGTGTCTTTCCATGCATCGTTGTATAATAACTTCAGCATCAGTTCCGGGAGGAGTGCGGTACGCCCGTATCGCCAGTGTCTAGGTTCACCTTATTGAATATCCCATAGAGCACTCGGCGGCTGATGCTATTCTGAAATATTCTGTATATCTTTTATATTTATTATGTTACCCCAAGACACTATTATTTTATATTTATACAAGGAGCGTTTATTATGAACAAACTTATTTATTCGGCACTTTTTCATAAGGCCGACGAAGGAGGCTTTTGGGTTTCGTTTCCTGATTTTCCAGAATGTCTGACACAGGGAGCGAGCCTGTGGAATGCCTACGAAATGGCACGTGATGCTGTCAAACTAGCTATAATATCGCGTTTGGAAAACGGTGAACCGTTGCCTGCATCCACCGATATACACATATTCACTTCAGATACTATCAGTTTATATGTAGATATTACTTGGGAATCTACATATTTTAAATCTGTATAACACATTTTGTTTCTATAAGCTCGCATTATTAACAGTTTGACTTTTGGTATCGCATGTGATACTATTTAAGTATAAAAAGAGGTTTTATGAGTACAATAGAAAAAAGATTAAAAAAATTCTACAGAAAGCCCATTCCAAACGATATTACATTTGATGATGTCAGGGTTCTTGCTTCTTATTTTGGATGTGAAATTGTAACCGGCGGTAATCACAGCCAAAAAGTTGTTCACAAGTCATCCGGTACCGTAATCCCGATTCCTATGCATGGAAACTGTATCGGCGAAGCATATGTGAAAGAACTCAAAAATCTTTTCGATCAGATTAAAGGAGAATAGGTATGAAATACGAATTTGAAGTCTATCAAATGAAAGTTGAAGATCACTTATTCTGGGTAGCTAAAAGTAAAATTTTAAAAGGTTGTGTTGGTCAAGGTGAAACAACCGCCGAAGCTGTCAATGAATTAGAAGGAAACGAATTTGAATGGTTGGAAACTGCCAAGCAATGTGGCATTCCTATTCCCGATATGCATGTAAGAACAGATTCACCGCAATACAGCGGGAAAGTTTCTCTACGTTTCTCTCCTTTCGTTCACGAACAAGCTTCTGACCTTGCAAAGAAACAGGGTATCAGTCTTAATCAGTATATTAACGATGCAATCGTATATTACAACAGCATGCTGAATGAAAGAAATACCAGTAATTCAAAAAGTACTAAAAGTATTGATAAAACATCTAATTCAATCATACAATTCGGTCAATCTTAATACTATTGCTTCAAAAGTATGATTTTAAAATTAGGACTAGAAAAAAAGAAGAACATAGGTTATAATATTCTAAGTTCTTTGCAGATATGGTTCATCGGTAGAACGCTAGCTTCCCAAGCTGGAAAGGCGGGTTCGACTCCCGTTATCTGCTTCGTTCATTTGCTTAAAAAGCGTGAAAGTCGGTATCCTATTGGCTTTCACGCTTTTTCAAATTACATATTTTCACAACAGTGTTGTTGCTTTCACTTATCCAGCACTCCCAACCACTTCAGAGCGTTCCAGATGCCGTCTTTATCGACATCCGTGGTGATATAATCTGCCGCTTCCAGCACCTGTTTGCTGGAATTACCCATAGCTATGCTGGTGTGAGCATACTTTAGCATCGGCAGGTCGTTATTGCTATCCCCAATGGCTACTGTATCTTCCATCGGAATATTCAGATATTCCGTAATATAACGGATCGCAGTTGCCTTGGAATAGCCTTTGGGAACAATCTCGTAAAACCCTTGTTCTCTGTCGATAAAATCCAGTATTTCCGACAGATCATGCTTCATTCCGACCATTCCCGCCGGAGTCTCTGCATATGCATATAATTTATCATAGTTGCCCGGTGCATTGGCATAGCGATCGTATTTTCGATTTTCAATTTCACGTGCCATATGGCGGAAAGTCTCGGTAAATACTTCTTCTCCTCTGGGAGCATAGTCTTCCCTGCTGCCTTCCAGGACAGCATCCACATGATATTTTTTCATAGCTGCCAGAATTGCCTTAGACTCCTCCATGGAAAATGTCTTGTGCATCAGCTGTTTTCCATGATATTGAATCTCCGTTCCGCAACCCAATAACAATCCGTCGAATTCCACCTGTCCGGTAAGATTTTCCCCTACCAGCCGTTTCGTACGCCCGGTGTTGATCATGCAGATATGACCGTTGGCTCTGGCGATGCGGATGGCTTCCTTCGTGCTCTCCGACATCAATTCACTTCCTCCGCATATTAAGGTTCCATCAATATCAAAAAATATTATCTTCATCTCAGGTTCTTAAGCTCCTCTACCAGATCCAGATCGGATTTTTGTACCTTCAGATTCGTGGACACGGGCTCTTCACCGGGTCTTGTGATCGTGATCTCGATAATGGTTCCTTCCGTGATCGCTCCACCCATAAAAAATCTGCTTACAAACGCTGCAAATTTGGGATGATTGCTCTCGAAGGTATTCTTTGCATTCATCAGTTTCATCATCATTCCGGGATTTATCATAATGGTCTCCTTCCAAATAGTTGCAAAAAGAAAGGCTGTCCGCACCATCCGAAGATAATGTGTCCAGCCTTAACAGTTGCTATTATTTACGCGATCTTGGACTTAGCCAGCTCTGCAAGGGTCTTGAAACCTTCTGCATCGTTAACTGCCAGGTCTGCCAGCATCTTTCTGTTCATATCAACGCCTGCAAGCTTCAGACCGTACATGAACTTGCTGTAAGATAAACCGTTCATTCTGGCTGCTGCATTGATACGAGCGATCCACAGCTGTCTGAACTGACGCTTTCTCTCTTTTCTACCTGCATAAGAGCTGGTCAGAGCTCTCATAACAGACTGCTTTGCTACTCTGTACTGCTTGCTTCTTGCGCCTCTGTAGCCCTTTGCAAGCTTTAATACTCTATTGTGTTTCTTCTTGGCATTTAAGCCACCTTTAATTCTTGCCATGTCTTATTTCCTCCTCGCCTGAATTATAAATAAGGTAAAATCTTCTTCATATTCTTAACATTAGTTGCATCCGTAATTGCAGGCTTTCTCAGATTACGTTTTCTCTTGGTAGACTTCTTGGTTAAGATATGGCTCTTGTAAGCTTTAGATCTCTTTAACTTACCGGTTCCTGTTGCTTTAAAGCGCTTAGCTGCTGCTCTGCTTGTCTTCATTTTGGGCATAACGAGTTCCTCCTAAACTTTACTTAATCTATCGTGTCGGAATCCGACACTTTTTAACTGTACGAATTAACGCTTCTCAGTTAAAAACATTGTCATGCTTCTGCCTTCTACCTTGGGAGCTTTTTCCACTACCGCAATATCGGACAGGCTCTGTGCGATATCATCTAAGATATGCTTGCTGTTGTTCATGTGTGCCATCTCTCTGCCGCGGAATCTCAGGGTGATCTTCACTCTGTCTCCCTTGGTCAGGAACTTTCTGGCTGCACCGATCTTGGTGTTCAGATCGTTGGTATCGATGTTGGGGGAAAGTCTGATCTCCTTGATATCGATGACCTTCTGCTTCTTCTTTGCTTCCTTCTCTTTTCTCACCTGCTCGTATTTGTACTTACCGTAATCCACGATCTTACAAACAGGAGGCTTTGCCGTAGGAGCAATCTTCACCAGGTCGAGTCCGGCTTCCTCTGCCATCTTCAGGGCATCTCTGGAAGAAACGATTCCGAGCTGTTCTCCGTCTTCTCCAATCAGTCGTACTTCTTTGTCTCTGATCTGTTCATTAATCATTAAATCGCTAATGGTTGTGTACCTCCATAAGAAAATGTGTTAAACAAAAAAAAAAGCAGATAGCATAACTATCCACCTGTTCCCTTCACGGACTGCCCTCATTCAAACAAATTCCAAACGAGTTCTCTGTCTATGAAAAAATCTGAACGCTTACCAGCCTGCGCCGTAAGGTGAGAGTGGATACTCTGCTTGTTGTGTCGTGTTCTTCACACGCTTAAATAGAATACCACGGAGTCTTCCGGATGTCAACCCCGTTTCTGATATTTTTTATCCCATTTTTTATTTTCTAGTTTTATCATGGAATCTATGTACCGGCGGTCTCCCGCCGAATCCGGTTACCTGCTTTATTATCCGCAGTTTCGGAACATTTGTCAAGCCGGAATACTGATTTACTTTTCCGAAAAAGTAGCGCAGGCGGTCTCTCTGCAGTCGCTGGCTCCGCAGCCCTTGATATCTACATGATCCGCCACACACTTATAATTACTGTTATAGATGCACTTTACCGCCTCACAGTCGATGCTGATGGTATGGCTTGGATGAGACAGGGAATTACTGAAAGATTCTCTTCCCTCTCTCTTCTGTGCAAAGCTTTCACAGCAGGTTCCGTCACAGTCGCAGGCATGCTTGCCTCCCACCATGATATCACCCTTGCTGCACAGACAATCCTTATTATAGGTACAATTTTCCACAACACATTTTAAATCTGCCATGTCTCCCTCGCCTTCTGCCGCTTTCTGCGGCGTCTCATCTTCTTTTTTGATTTTAAAATTTTAAAAGGGGACACGCGGCAAAAGAGCAGATGCAGTTCCGCCACGCGTCATGGATAGTCTGTGCAGATTTGAAAAACTTATGCCTTCTACTGGATTTTTTATGGAATGTGTGCTATATTTTCATTGTTAGTTTTGACTAACTATTTGTTTTTATTCATACACTTAATAATTAAAAAATTGTAACTATTCAGCCCCTTCACAAAAGCGCTCTTTCAGAGTTTCTGAATCGTTACAAAATATTTTTAACAGGAGGATTTCCAATGACATCCGAAGAATATAAAGCACTCTCCGTCAAAGAATTCACCGAGGCCGCCAAAGTCTACGACAGCGGTCACTCCGGCATTTATGAAATGTGTAAAGATGATTATCCTTATCTTTTGGAAGAACTGGAAAAAGAGCCCTTTGACTCTGTTCTGGACTGTGGCTGCGGCACCGGTCCCGTGATCGAACTGTTACATGAAAAATATCCCGACAAACATTACACCGGACTGGATCTGACCCCGGAAATGATCCGCGTAGCCCAGGCCAAGAACCTGTCGAATACCAACTTCGTCGTGGGAGACTGCGAGAACATTCCATTCCCTGAGGACACCTTCGATGCAATCATCTCTTCCAACAGCTTCCATCACTATCCGAATCCTCAGGACTTTTTCAATAACGCCTACAGGGTTCTGAAAAAGAACGGCCGTCTGATCCTGCGGGACTACACCACGAAATCCAAAGTGCTTCTGTGGCTGTGCAATCATATCGAGATGCCGTTGGCACATCTGTGCGGTCATGGAGATGTCAGACTGTATTCCGGTGCAGAATTTCGGAAGTTTGCGGAAACTGCCGGTTTTGAAGTGGTTTCTTTCGAGGCACAGGCAAAAATGCGTGCCCAGCTCGTTGCTCGTAAAAACTAATATCGAAATACTGTTTCTTGTCATACCATTCAAAAAATCGCCGTCTCCCTTTTTATTTTTATAAGGAAACGGCGATTTTCATATTTTCCTACTTGATTTTATTCGGCAATCAGCTTACTTGCTCAGCTTCTTGGTTGCGATCTCATCCTTTAACATAGCCAGGAATTCATCCTTGGATACCGTAGTGGTGTTCTGCTGTCCATGCAGACGATAGCTTACGGTGCCGTCCTGTGCTTCCTGTTTTCCTAAGATGATCAGGTAAGGGATCTTCTTCACCTGTGCTTCTCTTACACGGTAACCCAGCTTCTCTGCTCTCTCATCGATGTCCGCTCTGATGTTATTATCCAGCAGATAACTGTACAGATCATGTGCATAGGCATTCAGCTCCTCGTCGTCGTTCTTGACCGGCAGGATCATTGCCTGTACGGGAGCCAGCCACAGAGGCAGGTTGCCCTTGGTCTCCTCCAGGATATAAGCCATGAATCTGTCCAGGGATCCTAAGATTGCTCTGTGCAGGACCACGGGAGTCTTCTTCTGTCCATCCTTGTCCACATAGGTCAGGTTGAACTTGGCGGGCAGGCAGAAATCCAGCTGGCAGGTAGACAGGGTGTACTCGTTACCTACCGCAGGCTTTACATTAACATCCAGCTTCGGTCCGTAGAATGCAGCCTCCCCGATCTCCTCGGTGTACTCAATGCCCAGGTCGTTCAGAACCTTGCGCAGAGCGTCCTCTGCATTGTTCCACATTTCGTCGTCATCATGATATTTTACTTTGTCCTCCGGATCTCTCAGGGACAGGACACATCTGTAATCGGTAATACCGAAATCCTTGTAGGTATCAAAGATCAGGTCTACTACCTTGGAGAACTCGGACTCGATCTGCTCCGGTGTTACGAACAGATGGGCGTCGTTCTGGCAGAAATGTCTGCCTCTCTCGATACCCTTCAGGGTACCACTGGATTCAAAACGGAAGTCATGCGCGATCTCACCGATACGGATGGGCAGATCCTTGTAAGAATGCTGCGTGTTAGCGTAGATCATCATGTGGTGAGGGCAGTTCATGGGACGCAGTACGAAGGACTCGCCTTCCACTTCCATGGGAGGGAACATGTTCTCCTTGTAGTGATCCCAGTGACCGGAGGTCTTGTACAGATTTACAGTACCTACACAGGGAGTCATAACGTGCAGATATCCCAGTCTTCTCTCTTTATCCTTAATATAATTCTCCAGCTCCTGCCATACGGTGTAGCCCTTAGGAAGGAACATGGGAAGTCCGCGGCCTACCAGATCATCGGACATGAACAGTTCCATCTCCTTACCGATCTTTCTGTGGTCACGCTCTTTGGCCTCTTCTAACTCCTTCAGATGTGCTTCCAGTTCTTCTGCGGTAGGGAAGCAGACACCGTAGATACGCTGCATTACGTGGTTGCTGGCATCACCCTTCCAGTATACTCCGGAGTGTTTTACCAGCTTGAAGTTCTTACACAGCTTGGTGTTGTCTACATGAGGTCCACGGCACAGATCGGTGAAATCTCCCTGATCGTATACAGTAATGTTGCCGTCTTCCAGATTGCTGATCAGATCCAGCTTGTACATATCGTCCTTGAACATTTCCATAGCTTCTGCCTTGGATACTTCTCTTCTGTAGATCTTCTTGCCTTCCTTACAGATCTTCTTCATCTCTTTTTCGATGGCAGCGATCACTTCATCGTTGACTACATCGTTGCCGAGATCGATATCATAATAGAATCCTTCTTTTACCACAGGTCCTACCCAGAATTTTGCATGAGGGTACAGATGCTTTACTGCCTGTGCCATAACATGTGCGCAGGAATGATTGAGCGTTGAAAGTCTTTCGTCTTCCTTAAAATTTACCATTTTCATTCTCCTTTTTGTTGTTTTCTAAACTATTCAGCACCAAAAAAGTCCCTTGCAACAATCTGCAAGGGACGTATCACACGCGGTTCCACCCTGATTGCAATTATTTTATTAAAAATAACTGCCACTCATTTGCTCGTAACGGGAGCTGCCGGGCTGTATTAAAGCCACTCGGAGATGGTCTTCGTCCGCATCCGGCAAAACCGCTCACAGCTCCTGTTCCTAATAACAGGGCGGTTCTCTCTGGTGCCTTTCTATGCTTCCTACTCTTCTCTTCAACGTTTTCTGATCTTAAAATCTGTTGCTTTAGGACTTATGTTGATATCATAGTCCTTTTCACACGGATTGTAAAGAGGTATTTATATAGCTTTCCACATTTTCTCTGGACATATCTAAAGCTACGGCCAATTCCCCATACAGATGATCCTCTGCAATACGAAAATATCTGGCATCCACTGCTGTCTCCTTGCGTCCCGCTTCCTCTCTGGCACGTTTCCGCAGGTAGATCGTCTTGATGATCCGGATCAGATCCTGGCAGCTGCTGGTCTTTAAGCAATTCTTGTATTCCTGCTCTAACAGCTTATCATTGGCAATGGTGATCAGCGGGATCTCCGGGATCCTGTGGATCAGATTCTCCGCTTCCTCGTGCGCAAGCACCTTACGCATGGAACCTTCCGCCGTATCCACCGGAATATATACCGTGCTGGAGGACAGATACAAAGGTTTTAAAATATAATACTCTCTCTTCTTATCCACTCCCGCAATGTCTAATGTTGTGATCTCTTCCACCACACAGACTCCCTTACTGCCACATACTACACGTTCGCCCTTCTGAAACACCTTAACCTTCCTTTCCTCTGCCGATTGCAGAAAAATGCAAAACACAATTTCCGTTTACTACCAATAGTATATCCTTATTTTAACAGAAAAAACGCCGAAATGTCAGTATCTTTCGGCGTTTCTGATTATTTTCGTGAATATTGCTCATAAGAAATCGGTCAGGTGTTGTGCATTATTTCTGATAGGCGATGCGTGGATCTCCGTTTTTTAAGTAAATAATGCCTCTGCGTTCAAAGCCGTTCTTCTCCAATAAGTGCTGCATGGTGTGATTATCGAAATGGGTGTCGGCCCGCAGATATTTCACTTTGCTCTCACAAAAAGCAACACATTTTGTAAACAGGCCCCTTACTTCCCCGTCTCCTGCCAGGCGATGGATCGTGCCGTAAGGAGTCTCCTTCCGCCAGCTTCCATCCTCGATATAAGCATAGGTCGGTTCCTCCTCCAGCAAAAGCATGAATACCCCGTGGATGCTTCCGGCCTTTTTATACACGTACAGCCGCTGTTTCTCTATATCTGTCCGCAGCGTCTCCGAATCCGGATAGGCTCCGTTCCACTGGTTCGGATTGCCGTTTGCCCGCATGTAAGCTTTGGCGATGTCATAGATCTCCAGGATTCTGGGCAGGTCTGCCTCTGTTGCCGTTACAATCTCCTCTGCCTCATCGTTCTCTTTTCCCCCTTCGCCTTCCGCCACTTCCGCTTCCGGGGCTTCCAGAATCTCCCGCACGGCCGTTTCCATCCGCTCCGCCAACTGTCTGTGCCCCTTGGCTGTCAAATGTACGTGATCTGCCTTCGTCAGTTCACAGCCTCCCGCATCCAGAAAATCCACCTGCTCTGCCACCGCCAGCAAAGCATATTCTCTTGCCAGTGCTCTCGTTGTCTCCACACTGTTTTCATTAAAATCAGGATAAATCACACCCTCTTCGATGGGAACCGGTGCCACGATCAGGATCTTCGGTCCATTCTTTCCCCAGCAGGGAACCGATTTCGCCTCTTCCAAGAGGATCTGCATGCCCTTTGCAATCTTCCGCGCATCCGTATTGAATTTCACCTTGGAATCATTGGTACCTAACATCAGTATCAGCAGGTCTAACGGCTCGTGGCTGTTCAACAGGGCATGCAATACCGGCAGCAGATTCACGGAATCCATGTCCGGATCATCATACACACAGGTTCTGCCGCTTAAGCCTTCCTCAATGACCAGATATTCCTCTCCCAGTGCTTTCTGTAACAGACAAGTCCAACGTTCCTCTTCATTATATCTGCTGCCGTGGTCGGCACTCTCCGACGGATCGGTGCAGAGCCCATGGGTATTGGAATCTCCGATGCACAAAATATGTTTTTTCACTGTTTAACTCTCCGTTTTCTATTTCAGTCTGTAACTATCCAGGATCCCCAGACCCTTTTCCGACTCTTGCTCATAGAGCTCCAGCCTTCGGTTTCATCGACATATTCACGTATTGCTTCTGCTACGGTCATTTGTTTTTCTCTCCTTCTGCTGTTCCTTTGTTCATATTTGCTGCTTCTCTTTATTGTATCATGATTCGCACCTAGGGTGCTTACCGTTGCTTCGCAACGATCATGATCAAATTCGCCGTTCGCCAATTATGCAAGCATATTGGCTCACTTGCGCTCATTATATCATAAAGCTCACGAATTCGTGCTATCGTACTTTACATCCTGCTTCGCAGGATATTCGTTCGCTAATGAGCCCAGAAAAACAAATGTCTGTTTTGCAGCCACTTGTTTTTCCTTGAGGCTCATTATATCATAAAAGACGAACCCTGGCACCGCCAAAGTCCGCCCTTCATCATTTTCTTCTCTTATTCCTCATTCAACTTAGCTGTATAACTTATGATAATTCCCGTTTCTACCTTTCGCATTTTCTGGAAGAGTAAAAAATTTATCTCTTAAGTTAGTGTCATTTTAGAATCAAAACAGACTCTTAATAGTTCAAATACTAAAAAGGAAATCGGAATTATCAACAAATCAGGTTCATGAAATGTGACAAGGATAGAAAACCTTTCAGCTATATTTTCAAGTACCTGTGTTCCCGCAAGTGCGCCGGTACCACTGATATAGAAATAAATATCTTTCATGGATATAACGGAGGCAATACGATCCAGGAATCTGGTATAAGACATTCCCAATACTACACCCACTATTAATATTGTCTGAAGCATTATTTTTCTCCAATTTCCTTGTATCGTTTCCTTAATCTTTTTCAACTGTCCCACACGAAAGTCTTTCCCATGAGCTAACATACATAACACAACTGCTGTCAATGCAGCAAACAACAGTCCTGTGTTTCCCGGAATCTGAAAGAACCGGCTCTCCGGCATAGTGATCCAACTCCATTGTTGCTCATATAAATCACTTTCCGTTTGATGTGCCATGAAAATCCAAAACTCTATCATTTTGCCAAACTCAGTTAACAAAAAATATCCTAAAATCACAGGCACACATTTAACAGCTTCCTTGATTTTCATCATAGAATTCTCCTTCTAATTTCGTAGACTTTTGTTGCTCTTTCGTTCTTTTTTATAATAACTTATTTTTTTATTGTTATCATAATTTGTCCACAAAAAGCAGAAATCTGACTACCAATTATAGCACGTCCATCAATATTTTAATGCTTACCTGCATATCAACCCTGATTGACAATTCTCCTTGATATTTTTCCACGATTTGTTCAATAATCTTCATTCCCCAGCCATGCGCTAACGAATCCTGCTCTCTCTCAGATACAAAATGATTATTTTTAACCACTGGTTTTTCCTTATAGTCATTCTGCATTTCAATCACAAGAAATCCTGCTGTTATTGCAATATTCAATCTGATTTGTTCTTTTGCTGCTTCCAATGCATTGCTCAATAAATTAGCAAATAATACACAAAATTCTCTATCCTCCAGTTTTAGCTCTGACGGAAGAATCGGTGTTTCGACCACCAAAAGAATATTGCGCTGTTCTGCTTTCTCTTTTGCTTCATAAATTACAGTATCTACAATATCTACGCCTGTATGTACCGGAATCATTTTACACTGCAGCGGTTGCTGCACGCTCTCTATATATGCTAAGGCTTCTCTCTGATCACCATTTTGCAGAAGTCTCTCCAGCGCTCGCAGATGATGTTTGATATCATGATACAGTTTCGCATTTTCTGTATAGAAATTCTGTGCTCTGACATACTGGCTCTCAATCAGCTCATATTGTGTATCTAATACAGAGATTTGCATCTTCAGTTGCGATTGGCGGAAGTAAAAACATACCATAAGAAGCAGACTCATCAGGCAGGACAGGAAAACATAATTCTGAATTGCATTTCCATAAATCATATCCATAAAAAAATCACACAGAAATGCTGTACTGAAGAAAGCAATGCCAAATGTTTTCAACAGATTCAACGCTGTAAAAGTTTTTCCTATTCCTTTATGTCTTATAGCAGATATCAATATACCATTTAAGATCAGCCATCCTGCCTGTGCGCAAAATTCCGCATTTGTCCAGAAATGTTCCACCAGGCCCAGTAAAACGGTCCAGATAAAAACATAACTGACTACAAGGGATGCCACTTTTTCCACAGAGCCATTCCATAACAGGTATCCCAAAATAGTAAGAAGTAGCAGTAACGGAATCCACGACAAATACTTTTGCAGACCATACCATAGCATTCCCGATAAAAAAATTGTTACAATAAATTTTTTATCTGAATCTATGTATTTTCTCCGATCAAAAAGCATATCCATCCATATCAGAAGCCATGCCGAATTGTGTATGCTCCACAGAATTTTAATCATTTGTACTCCATTTTCCATTATCCGTACCTGCCTGCCAATATTCCATTATCTGATGTTTTAATTGCGCCAGCCGTCGTTCTCCGATGTACAATTGCTGCCCCGTAGATAAAACCATCTGGTTATCTTTGATCTGTTTCACATGATATAAATTACACAAATATCCCCGATCCACCCATACAAATTCATCTTCCGGTAATTTCTCCGATATCTTTTTTAAGGAGCTTCTTACCTTACACCTGGTAGCATCCGTCTTTTCAATATATAAATACTTGCCTTCTCTCCAAATATATACAATTTTTCTAAATGGGATTTTTTCTATGCCCTGTTGGTTTTCTGCAATATAAACCTCTGAGGTACGTGATACAATTTCCCTGAATGCTGCCTCCAGTGCCTGTGTGATCATGCTTTCCATTTGTTGCTTCGGAATAAAACGAAATGGTCGGAATTCAAATGATTTATACACATAACTCTCGTAAGCTGACACAAAGATGATCAGAATATCCGGTGCTGTTTCCTGAATTTTAGCTGCCAGTTCAAAGCCATTTAATTCCTGCATTTCGATATCCAAAAACAACAGATCAAACGCTTGACCATCCTCAATTTCATACCACAATGCCTTACTGCTCTGATATACATTACATTCATAAGGAATGCTTTTTGTCATGAAATAATCTTTTATATGTTTTTCTATGAACGCCGCATCTTCTACCGTATCATCACATATTGCAGCTTTCATTTTCCATGCTGTATACTTTCCCATCATTTCCCCCCTCCTTTATAGTATAATTATGCCATAACTATGTCCTTTTTCAAATTATTTTGTAACTATTCAGAACAAAGCCTCGCAGAGGCGGTTTTGCGAATGGTGTTCTGAATAGTTACATTATTTTTATTCATTAAAAGTATACATAAAGAAACGGTCTTTTGACTTATGCCAAAGACCGTTTCAGAATGTAGACAAAGCTGCTGATATATGAGGAGTCGCCTCTTTCGGACAGCAGCAACCGCCGGATTCTTTTTTTCAAAATGTCACCTCCTGAACAGCACAAAGCTGACCTATGTAAGTGTCAGCTTTGCGTAATAAAAACGCAGGAGAAGCCGGGGGGTGCTTCGTTCCTGCGTTTCTGGTATGTATGAATTTTCACGATACCCATTTTAACATAGGGGATTTACCGTGTAAATCGCAAAGCTGTGCCAAGTTGGGAAAGTTTTGTGCCAATTTTGTGCAAAGGGAATATAGGCTATGTTAGAAGGTGTTGCTTTGATATAATAAGTTAAATATTAATTTGAAAAAGAGCGTATTTATGCGATTTTTGCGGAACTCTACGATTCATCGGTTGATAAAATGAGGAAATATAATAAAATCTAATTACGCTGAAAGAGGAGGAAAGTATGGACAGCAAGAAGTTTGGAGAATTTATAGCAACAATTAGGAAAGAGAAGGGGTGGACGCAGGCAGAACTGGCAGAGAAAATAAGTGTAACAGATAAAGCGGTTTCACGGTGGGAACGGGGATTGGGTTTTCCGGATATTAACACCATAAAACCGTTGGCCGATGTATTGGAGGTTAGTGTATTAGAAATAATGCAGTCAGAAAGAGAACCCAAAGAAGAAATATCAGCGGATAAAGCTACGGAGGTATTGGACAATGTTATTAGTCTGGTAGTTCATCAACGACAAATTGAGAGAAGAAATATTATTATTAGCGTTGTATCCGTTACATCCGTTGTATTGCTGATTTTTTTAATTGATCTAATGCAGTGGGAGGCATTTGTTTTTGTATGTATGCCTTTTATATTTTTGGGAATTGGAATTGTACTGATTGCTCTTTCCATTCATAGGCGCAGGATGAAATTAAGCTATTATGTTACGCTAATATTAGGAATATTTGCATTGCTATTTCCAGTCGTAATCTGTCTGTTATTGCTTTTTGCGTTTGCGCTTGGAGGACCTATAGCGAATTGAGGAAAGGAGGATTGGAGTGGATAGGGTATTATTTACAGTGGTAGCATATTTGCCTGTCATATCGGGAGCATTAGGAATAGGGTTTTTAAGTGCTTATTTATACAACAGAGTCATTAGGAAAAGTTCATACCCAATTTCTTAATTATCGGATGTGTAGGCATAGGAAATTTTCTTCTTGTTGTCTGTGCTTTTTTTCTTGCGGGTCTGTTGGGATTAGGACCAGTGCCTAACTAATATAACAGCGCAGATTGTGTTTCAGAATAAAAGGAGGATAATGATAGTGAAAAAAATAAAAGTGTGTAGCATTATACTCACTGTGCTGAGTGTGATTGGCATCTGTTTATCAATCATAAAACTGATAGCGCAATATAATGGATTTGCCATTCTGAAGCATTCAGGAGGAGCAAACGGTTGGTTCGTGGCAGTTAAGGCAAGTGATAGTTTCTTGATTTATATAGTAACTTTTGTACTTGCATTGTTCAGCGTAGCGCTATGGCTGTTATACAAGAAAAAAAAGGATCAACAGAGAGAATCGTAGAAAATTGTATGATAGTTGCTATGTTTGTGTAAAGGGTGTCATGTAAGGAAATGTTTCTTTCCTCCATAACGCTACTTCCATTTTGAGAGGGCTACCCATAATTATAGGTAGCCCTCTTCAGACTGTAGACAAAGCTCCTTCCTGTGAGGGAGCTTTTCTTGTGCCATGACTGCAAAAATTATGTACTTACAAGCATATAAGAAGTGGTGAAAAAGCCGT
>NZ_JBOKRY010000053.1:0-19405 GCF_051972595.1 Simiaoa sp.
GCATCATTGCCAACAGCCGCATTTGCGGCGGATGATACGAATGCTGAAGCACCTGGCACCGGTGAAACCCAAACGATCCTACCTCAATCAGAGGAAGATGCGGAGCAGTCGACTGTCACCGCGCCAAGCTATGAAGTATCATTGCCAACAGCCGCATTTGCGGCGGATGATACGAATGCTGAAGCACCTGACACCGGTGAAACCCAAACGATCCTACCTAAATCAGAGGAGAATGCGGAGCAGTCGACTGTCACCGCGCCAAGCTATGAAGTATCTACTACAGATGAACTCAGCAACGCGCTGACGCAGATTGCGACAAGAGCCGAGAATGAAGCGACCATTGTGCTGAAGGCGGATGTAACGCTTCCCAACGACGCTACAAGCGGATATATTTCATTTGGTGCGAATGGCAAGCATATTACTGTGAAAAGCGATGAGGGAGAAATGAAGATGCTTTCCTTTCCTTCTTATGGTGTTCTGACCGGTGACTGCACCTTTGATAATGTCAATGTGACCGGCAGCAGACTGTTCTGCAACGGATACCGAACGATTTTTACTGAAAACGGTCAGATCAATTTGCGCGAAACGCTCTACGGCGGCGGTTACAAAACAACAGTAAACAGCACCTATGTGGTGATTGCGGCAAGCGGTTGTATCAACCCGTCCTCTTACAGCGGTCTGCACGATGTGATCGGCGGCTCCTATCAAGGCTCCGTTGAGGGAGATACCTATTTGGAAATCACGGGCGATATTCAAATGCAGGGCGGCAACCACCTGAACCCTGGCTGTATGAAGGGCGACGGCAGCAGCGGCGATGGCAGGAACGTGCCCGATGTCTATGTCGGCGGCAATGCTATGCTGATTTATGACAACAAAAGTAGTACCGCGTCTCCTGCAATTGAAGGCACATACGGCTGCGAAATGAAGGGGGATGTTACTCTGGATGTTCGTGCAGGCTGTGTAGCGGGCATTGTCGGTACGGAGGAGCCGGTCGATAAATCCATCATTCGCGGTAATTTGCATATCATTGCAGGCAATCCTGCTTATGAGAATACTGATCGGGTTCTGCGGTTAGGTGGCAACTGGTCGATTATTGGCGCAGGTCATCTTTTTGCAGCCATGCCCGGTGCTGTGGGCAATTATGCCATCAATGGCAATATTGTAATCGACACCTATGAAAATGTATGGGCATGGGACAAAGGAACTGAGCCCGACTCGTATGATCTGCCAAATATTTACGGAGCCCTGCGCGGTGATGTAGGCGGCAGCATTACGATCAACGTGCACGGCTCCCATGTGGAAGATATAACCGGGGCGGATTGCTCTAATGTTACTGGTAATGTAACGATCAATGCAGTGGATGCGGAGCTGAAAAATTCGTACTATGAAGATGAAAAGAACGATGAAGGCGATATTTTAGCAAATGATGAAAGTACAGTAACCGGTAAATGCTCCATCAATGTGGATGGCGGCGATGTAAATATCATCCGACTGACAAACTTTGAGCAAATCAATGAAGGCTCTCAGATTACAATTACAGGCAGTCCGAAAATCCGCACTGGTGTGCTTTCTACTACTAATTATGACACAACCCCGGAGAATGTAGCTGTTACGCTGACCGACTGTACTGCAACAATTCCGTTTATTCAATCATCCACGCATACCCGTGTGACCGACAATTCTGATGTGAAATTAAACGGCTTATGGCTCACAGGCAGTTTGACAGTTGACGAAGGCAGTATTCTCAAAACCGATGATTCAGAAGATATGGAACTGTCTGGCAATGTGGTCGTAAACGGTACATGGGAACAGCTTTTTATCAACAGCTCGAGAGCAGCGGCCTATGATGTCACGATTGCAGGGACGATGACAGTTGGGACAAGCGGTAAATATATTGGTCACGGTTCAACTCAGGTTGCTGGTTATGTGAGTTCCTGTGGCATGATGGCGTTGATGAAGCCGTCTGAGTTTGGCGGGAACTATGCAGGCACAAACGCAGAGCTGCGCTTACCGGCAGTCGTGACGAATTACACAGCTGCTGATATCCCGTTGAAAATCGGCGGCCTTTCCACCGGCACCACCACGGTCAACACGGTGGACCCCACTGATTGGCAGACTTTGAAAAAACCTGCACTGGGTGACAACTACATTCTTTCCAAGAAAAACACCGATTCCCCCTCGCAGGATGTGTTTGTACTGGGCAATACCGATGCCGTGGGAGACGGCTGGTTCCTCAAACGCATGGCCGATGCCAATGGCTCGGACGATTACTATATGTGGCAGGTGGCTAACGGTATCCGTGTCATCTTCGACAAGAACGGCGGCGATACCGAGGCCGACCCTCGTATCATGGTGCAGGACAAGGTTGTCGGTGCTGTAAATCACTTTGATCTGCCGACGACTGAACCGACCCGCAGCGGCTACCTGTTCAATGGCTGGAATACCAAGGCTGATGGTGCAGGTGCGGTATTTACCGCTGAAACCGACGTAACCGACAACATGACGGTTTACGCGCAGTGGAAGCCGGATGAAGCGGATGCCGTTAAAATCGCACCGATGAACCTGACGGTTTATGTCGGCGGTGACGGCTATCACGGCGTGGTCGGTGAAGATGGCAAGTTTGCTGCGAATGATCTGCCGGAGATCGGTTTCTATCTCACTCTGCCGGACGATATTAACGCAATGCTCGGCGGTACAGATGAAAACCCGGTTAATATGAGCGGCAAACTACGACTGACCTCTGACGACGACAACGGTACAATGCGCAGTTGGAGTCTGGAGCTGTACAGCGATGAAAGCAAGAGCCATGTTATGGAGAACGGACGTCGGGTCTATATCTACAAGCTCCGCCAGATCGACGACGGCGAGGAGACCGTCCCCCGCGTACAGTTCACCCGTGCGGACGGCTCGGTCATGGTTGAATCGAAGTTTCAGGCGCTGCTCACCGACCAGTTCCGCAACTACAAGATCAGCGTGTATCAGGGTCTGCTGGATGAACAGATATACAAGGCGACTTTAACCGCGGGTGGCAAGACCTTCACTCTTCCAATCAAGCTGGGCACTGGCACGCTGAAGGTTCGCGGCAACAATGATACGACTTATCGTGCTATCGAGAACAACACGATTCCGAGCGTTAATCCGCAGGAAAAGGATATCATGCTTGTCAGCACTGCACAGACAGACACGCAGTATTATATCAATAACAGCGGTATCAGCGTACCCTCCTCTGGCGGTGTAAAACTGATGGTCGATCACAGTCTGGATGATGCACTTTTAAGTGCGTACATCAATCGAACCTCCAACACCGAAGGCAAGTATTCATATCAGTTCCACTATCTCGATCTGGTTGATACCATAAACGGCAATACCTACGTTACCATGGGTGCTGGTCAGAAAATGAACCTGTACTGGCCGGTCCCCAGCGATGCAAAGTCAAACTCTGAGTTCCATATCATCCACTTTAAGGGCATCGACCGCGACAGTGACGCTGATGTGAATGAACTTTTGACCACTCGTATTCCGGAGGAACTGACATGTGAAACGGTTACAATCGGCGGACAGAAATTCGTTAAGTTCGCAGTTGACTCCTTCTCTCCGTTCGCACTGCTATATGAAAAGGATACGTCTACGCCAACTCAACCGTCCGGCGGCGGAGGTTCATCCAGCGGCAGCGGTGGAGGAGGCGGCGGTACTTCCGAGAAAGATCAGCGTGGCAACCTGACCGTTTCCAAGACTGTTGCCGGAAATGCCGGTGATACCGAACAGAAATTCACCTTTACTGTAACGCTGAATCGTTCGATCAGCGGAACCTACGGTGATATGACGTTTAATAAGGGCACCGCTGTGATCACCCTCAAGCACGGCGAAAGCAGCACGGCCACCAAGCTGCCTGCGGATATCCGCTATACGGTGACCGAAAGCGATAATGAAGGCTATACGGTAACGGCAAATGGCGATACGGGAGTAATTCGTGACGGTAAAACCGCTGTGGCGGCCTTTACCAACACCAAGGACAGCGAAGCTCCGAACCAGCCGGGAACCCCCAAGACAGGTGATACGATGAATCTGGCGCTGTGGCTTGCCCTGATGGGACTGTCTTTGGCTGGATTGTTTGGTTCACTGATCGTTGTGAAAAAGAACAGCTATTGTGGCAAACGGATGAAATAAGCCATCAGGAGGCTGGGAGATTCCCAGCCTCCTTGTCTAAGTTAGAGGACTACGAACATGAGAAGAAAACAACAGATTGCAGCAGGGATGGCAATCGTGTTCCTGGTCATATTTCTGATTTCGGCTGTCGTAGTGACAAACTACTTTCTGGAAAGCAAAAAACAGGAAGCCGCCTTTCAAGCGCTCGAACACATCGCAGAACAAGAGACTGGCAGCACATCCGATAAAGTGGATTCTTCCGAAGAAGTGCGCGGCCCAGAGAATTCAGAGTATGACACCCTATCTGAAAGAAACCCTGATTTCTGGGGCTGGATCAAAATTGACGGTACACAGCTGAGTTATCCGGTCATGTATACACCGGATGATCCTGAGCACTATCTGCGGCGTGATTTTGATGGTAACGATTCGATATGCGGTGTGCCTTTTTTAGATGGTGCATGTTCAGTTGATTGCGGAAACTATATCATCTACGGGCATCATATGAAGGATGGAACCATGTTTGGCTCACTTCTTTCTTATGCAAAAAAGGACTATTGGGAATCTCATCCCACAATTCAACTGAGTACAAGCCAAGGGCAGAGCACTTATACAATTTTGGCTGCATTCTACGCAAAGGTCTATAATCAGGAAGATTCCGATGTGTTTCGATACTATCAATATACCGATCTGACCGACCAGAACCGTTTCAATGAGTATGTGGAGCAGGTAAAGGCGGCGGCACTATATGATACGGACATTGAAATTCAGCCAGGGGATCAACTGCTGACTCTTTCCACTTGCAGCTATCATGCGAAGAATGGAAGGTTTGTTGTGGTTGCACAGAAGGACCAAAGGTAACCGTCAAAGCGAATGGCGTGTAGTCGCCTATGGGGAAATCGTGGTGGAATGTTTTGTGACGTTTCACCACGATTTTACATTAAGGGGAATGTGTCGTGATACCCACAGAGTGAGAGCATCAGGCATGGCTGTTGCTTGTCGTGCTTCGTCAAATTTCACTGTGTGTGGGTCCAGCACCCAACCATTTGAATATCCCCAGACATCGTGTATTCCATTTGTTTTAACAGTTACGATATTCGACTGAAATCGAAGAAAAATAGACGATTAACGACGGGCATTGTAGAACGATTGTATGACACAAAACGCCATTTATCGTGTATGATTGAGATACGGAGAGTAGGAATGTTTAGACAGAATTTTTTATCCAAGCGCGATTCACACAGTATTTCCCCACCTCACCATTTTTACAGCGAAAACAGGAAATTGGGGCATTTCTAACAGCTGCAATTAGCTTTAGCATAGCGGAGGCTTTACACCAAGATTTACCATTGGGCAAGAGGCCAGCCCCTGCTACCCTTTCACTGTTCTTAGTTTTATATCTTACAGGAGGGGTATCAAGTGCCTTTGGTTTATTATATTCCTGAGTACGAGAAAGATGTTTCGCAGATGTCGCTGACCGCAGAACGGCTACTGCGTCTCCTTGGTTTGAGCGGTAAGTTGACGGGGTTTCGCTATACGGTCTATATGGTGGAGCAGGTTCGGGATCAGCCGGAAAATATGCTGCTCATTACCAAACGCCTCTATGCGCAAACGGCAGCACATTTTAATACCACGCCCAGTTGTGTCGAACGCAACCTCCGCACGCTCATTCAGCGCTGTTGGAATTATCCAGACCACAGTTTTTGAATCTGATTGCCGCGGCGGAGTTGCAGCAGCCGCCTACCAACTCCCAGTTCATTGACATCCTGGCCGCTTACCTGAGAAACTGACCGACAGGGAGAAAGGCGGCGCACTGCCGCCTCAGACTGTAGACAAAGCTCCTTCCTGTGAGGGAGCTTTTCTTGTGTCATGACTGCAAAAATTATGTACTTACAAGCATATATCTACCGTATAAACGCCCCATGACCAAAGATGGTTTTTTCAAAAAAGCCGAGTATGTGTATGATGAATATTTTGACTGCTATGTATGCCCGAATGATCAGGTGCTGGCTTATCATACGACGAACCGTTCCGGATACCGGGAATACAAGAGCTGCGGAATCGTCTGTGAAGGATGTCCATATCTGAAGCAGTGCACAGAAAGCAGGGATCATGTGAAGGTAGTGACCCGGCATATCTGGGAGCCGTACATGGAAAAGTGTGAGGATATCCGGCATACGATTGGGATGAAGGAAATGTATGCGCAACGGAAAGAGACCGTAGAGCGCCTCTTCGGAACAGCAAAAGAAAACCACGGATTCCGCTATACACAGATGATAGGAAAAGCCCGGATGGAAATGAAAGTCGGGCTTACGTTTGCCTGCATGAATCTGAAAAAACTGGCAAAGATGATAGCCAGGAAGGGAAAAAGGGGAGCCCAAAAGCGTTTTGTCTACAGTCTGGGACTTCATTCAGCAGTGAATGGAGTCTTTTTGCATAGGTAAACTATTGCGGACCACGGATAAACTATTTATAATTGTGGAAGGACAATATGATCAGAGCCGGTAAGTCGTGACTGGCGGGGAAATGGTTTATGAACAAGAAAAAATTAAAGGACAACATCAAGAGAATATATAATGTTATTTTGTTACTGGCAAGTGTTGGTATTCTGGGTGCGGCAGTGATGATCATTCATGAAAATGAGGAAAAATCCATTGCTGAGCAGAAACAGTATGAGACGATCAGTGTCCAGATGATAGAGAAACAGTTAAATATTTCCGAAGACTTTATTTATAATCTGGTGGCAAATAATACAGATTATCCTGTCATTACTTCTGAAAATGATAATCAGCGTACGCTTGCGTTAGTTAAGATCAATGAATATATGACAAGAGAAACGGTGCTTAATAATAGTGTCTATTATTTTTTCCTATATGATACACAGAGAAATTCCTGGGTGAGCAGAGTGGGAGTTAATGGGAACAATAATGAGATTGTTTATCTGAAGGATTATATAAAGACAACGATCAACGGAGAAAAAGCTGCGGGCTATAACTGGAAACTGTGCAATATTCATGGAAATGACTACCTGATATATATTTACAGAGATGGGGATGTTTATGTCGGAGCAGTGGCAGATGTCAATTATTTATTGAATGATATTGAAAGCATTACGGATAACAGTATTTTCTTATATGATGCCGGGGACAGCAGTGCAGAACCTGAGTCCGTAGTGGAGGAAGGCTGGCATCTGTTTCAGGGAAAGCTCTATTATGTGTTTTGCGACAAACTGGAAAGAACTTCTGTTTATATGGTTACATATTGTGATGCAAAAAATATCATGACAGGCTTCGGATGGATATTATTTATAATCACTGCGGTGTGTATCGCAGCACTGATTCCGGGGATGTGGTTCAAGTATCATATTTATCATACGGTGACGGTTCCTATTGACCGGATTGCGGAAAATATGGATAAAATCAAGAATGGCGCCGATGTGTCTGAACTTGAGGATGTCACATCTGAGTATACGGAAATCAGTGAATTGAATCAGACCTTGAAGAATATGGTAGACCAGATCTACGGACTGGAGCAGGTAAAGCTGGATTATCTTCATTTACAGGCGAATCCGCACTTTATTTTAAATGGACTGAATATGCTGTATACCATCCTGGAGCAGAAAAAAGAGACCGAGCTGACCGGCTATGTGTTGATGCTTGTAAAGCATATGCGTTTTATGATTCATTTGAAAGAAAAGACCATTCCTTTAAAAGGTGAAATGGAGTTTACGAGAAACTATATTGGACTGTATCAAAAAAGGGTTCCTTTTCAAATTATTTTACAAGAAGAGGGCACCGGTCAGTATCCGGATATGCAGGTGCTTCCCTATTCTATTCAGACAATTGTGGAAAATTGTGTAAAATACGGAATGTCAAAGGATGGTAATATTTATATCTTCATATCGGTGGAACAGGCAGAAGGCAGAAATATTATCAAGATCAGTGACCGGGGAAAAGGCATCAATAAAGATATCGGTGCTATGATTGCGGAGAATCAGAGAGTAATTGATGAATATGGAAAAGAACATATTGGTATGTATAACGTGAAATCAAGAATGCAGATGATATTTGGAGATAGTGCATTATTTGAAGTGTTGGAGAATCCGGAGGGCGGAAGCCTGATCTGTATGTCCTGGAAGATGGAATAAGTCGATTTTTGAAAGGTAGAAAGTCTTTTTTTTATATGATCAGCCAAAGTAAAGTGTTTTATAATCAGAATTACAAAAAAAACGGCTGGAGGAGAAGAAAATGATACTTGATCTGACAAATGTTCCTTTTACAAGACGAAATTCCTATATGGTGATTTCTTACATCACAGACCAATTCAGACTTTTTGGAAGAAAGATCGCAGAGGATGAAGGTCTCTATCTGAGGAGTGTCAGGGGAGACTGCCGCATGAATCCTCTGATCGCACATCTGGTTCCTACTTATCAGGGAAAGGCTGCTGATTACACTTATTACTCAGATGGAACAGAAATTGTCGTGGAATTTAAGGCGGCAGATGCCAAAATAGAGATTATTTTTGCCGAAGAAAATACATTACTGATTCGCGGACAGGGGGAAGGGATCGGTCTGGAATTCGATCGCCTGGCAGGCGCGGAAAGCTTATATGATTATGTTATCACTATTCCTTACAAGGAAAGGGAATTCTATGAGGCAAATCTGTTTCGGAATGCCAGCAAATACATTTTTGGCAGCAGGAAAGGCAAAAAGAGTTTTGCACAGGACTGGCAGGAACAGACGGCAAAGGCATGCAAGATTGTTTATGAAGCCGTAGACGGTGAATTTGAAGCAACAGTAGAAGAAGCGCAGGTGGAATGGAAATTCCGGGAATATACTTTTTCATTTGACGAAAAACTGGCTGAGGTAAAAAAAGAATTCGCAGAATTCTGCAATACAATGCCGGAAGTACCGGACGAATATGAAGAAGAAAAAAAACTGGCTTCCTATATAGATTGGTGCAGTCAGGTGAAACGTGGTGGGAGACTCACAAGAGATGCACTTTATCCTTCTAAGAACTGGATGATCGGTGCATTTAGCTGGGATCACTGCTTTATTGCACAGGCCCTTTCATATCATCGACCCAAGGAAGCCTGGGATCAGTTTATGATTATGTTTGATTATCAGGATGAGACAGGACGTTTACCGGATGCTGTGACAGATGCTTATATTACCTGGAATTTCTGCAAGCCGCCAGTGCATGGCTGGACACTGATGAAAATGATGGAGCATATGGAGCTGTCAAAAGAACAACTGCAGGAAGCATATGAGAGACTGGCTAAGTGGACTCACTGGTGGTACGATTATCGGGATTCGAATCATAACGGGTTATGTGAATATTATCATGGAAATGACTGTGGATGGGATAATTCTACTGTGTTTAACCATTCCATTACTGTGGAATCTCCGGACCTGTCCGCTGAATTGATCCTTCAATGTGAAGCATTGGGCAGAATTGCCGGAATGCTTGGAATGGAGGAGGCAGACGATTGGAATGCCATGGCTCATGCCCAGATGGAAAAACTGTTGAAATATCAATTTGAAGGAAACAAACCGGTAGCCAGAGACCGCAATACCGGGGAAATCATTACCTGTAACAGTCTTCTTCCCTATACCTGTATTATTTTAGGAAAACGGTTGCCTGAAGAAAAAGCCGCATATATTGTAAATGCCCTGAAAAATGAATTCCTGGCGCCGGGAGGAATAGCCACAGAGAAGGTTGACAGTGAATTATATCAGTCCGACGGTTACTGGAGAGGTCCGATCTGGGCACCAACTACAATGATGGTGCTGGATGGCCTGTGGCAGTTAGGGGAGCATGAATTTGTAAGGGAAGTTGCGAAGCGTTTCGCCGGTATGGTGCAAAAAAGCGGATTCCCTGAAAATTTTGATTCGGTTACGGGTGCCGGTAACAGAGACCGGGCATTTTCCTGGACTGCTTCTACTTTTATGGTGATAATGAACCGCTACTTTATGGAGAATTGAAAATGAACATTTTAATTGTAGATGATGAGATACTTGCAATTGAAAATGTTGAGAATGCATTAAAAAACATTTCTGTTCCGGATACCCGGGGCAGAAATGTTTTTCGTGCATTTAACATTAACGATGCTAAAAGCATTATTGCTACGGAAAATATTGATATCTTACTTTGCGATATTGAGATGCCGAACGGGAATGGAATTGACCTGGTGCGCTGGCTCTATGAAAGCGGATATCATATGGAATGTATTATGATCACCTGCTATGCAGACTTCAATTATATTAAAAATGCCATGAAATATGGTGTGACAGGGTACATTTTAAAGCCTGTGGATATTCAGGAATTTGAAAGTGTTATCTGTCAGGCATATAAAAACCTTGCCATCCGGAATAGTGAGATCAGACGAAAAATGGAGCATTATGTCTCTGCTCTTTTGATGGGAACAGCTGTAGAATATACAGAAGCTGATAAGGAGCTTCAGAAGACAGGACGTCAGAAGGAAGATTATTGGGGGATTTTCCTATCGGTAAAATACAGACCACTTGAATTTTGCGACTGGGATAAAAAAAGCACCTGCTTTGTACTCTCCAATATAGCAAATGAAATATTCGAAATTAAAGAAGACGATTGCCCGATCATCCTCAATGAATTTCAACAGGTTTTTTTCGTTAACCGGAATAATAAAAACGATAAAAAGGCTCTGGAGGAAAAGTGTAATCAACTGATTCAGTGGTTCTTCCGGGAAGAAGGCTGGAGACTGAATCTATATCTGACGGATTGTAAAAGACTGGAAGCTGCGATCAAAGATATTAATGATGTAATGGAAAAAGATAAGGATTATGAGAGCTTTGGTACCTGCAAATGCTATCCTTTTCATAGTCATTACGAAAAAAGTGAATTTTCCGAAACCAGGCAGATGTTTATGCTTTTGCTGGAGGAGGACAAGTATGGGGAAACGCGGAAGCTATTGGAGAAAATCCGTGATAACTATGAGAAGACAAGACAGGGAATCACCAGATTCTCCAAAAATGAGATGCTGGATCTGCTTCAGGTCTTTTATGGCAAGCTTGGGAGAAAACACCTTCTGATCTCTGAACTTGTAGATGAAAAAGGTAAAAAATTATATCGTAATTTTACGCATACGAATTCCATGGAAGCTTTTTTTGAGTATATAGATTATCTGTTGTGCCTTTTGGAAAAAAACAGTGAATGTGTTATAGACACCGGTGAAGTCTGCAAGCAGCTGAAGGATTATATTCAAAAAAATGTCGACCATGTGCTGACCAGAGAAGAATTAAGTAACTATGCTCATTTAAATGCCGATTATCTGAACCGGATCTTTAAAAAGCAGAATGGGGAATCTCTGATGTCCTATGTGGTCGGAACTAAAATGGAAAAAGCCAAACAACTGATGAAAGAAACACAGTTGAATATTACCCAGATCAGTGAAATGGTCGGCTATGACAATTACTCTTATTTTGCTACCTGCTTTAAGAAATATGAAGGAATTTCGGCAAAACAATATCGGGAAAACCAGAAATGAGAAGCCATAATCGAAAAGTCGGAAATTCTAATATGGATGGTCTGAAAGTAAAAATCCTTTTTGAATTGAATTTGATATGGTAGTTATATCAAATAAAGGAGGAAGCATTTTATGAGAAAGAAAATTATTTCAATGCTTTTAGCTTCAACGATGATTCTGAGTATGGCACTGACGGGATGCGGCAGCAGTGAGTCAGGAACCGCAGACACAGTAGATGGTACACAGACTACGGGTGACGCGGCAGAGGGCGATCTGACGGATATTAAAATGGCATACATGATCTTTAATACTGCTGCGCCGGACATGGGACTTGTACAGGATGAGATCAATAAAATCTCTGAAAAAGAAATAGGAGTACATGTAACCATTGAACCTATCGCAGTAGGTGATTATGCGACACAGGTGAACCTGATGTTTGCATCCGGAGAAGAACTGGATATTGTACAGGCACTGACTACTAATTTTACCGCATGGTATGCGAACGGCAGTCTGACACCCATTGATTCCGAGCTGGAGACCTATGGACAGGGTATTATTGATGCAGTGGGTCAAAATATGCTGGAGGCCGGTAAGATTGATGGTAAGCAGTATGGTATCACAACGAACCGTGATCTGGCAAAAGGCTATGGCTTTGCATTCCGCACAGACCTGTTAGATAAGTACGGCATTGATGCTTCTTCCATGAAGACGCTGGATGATGTAGAAGCTGCACTGGCAATTATCAAAGAAAAAGAACCCGATATCATACCTTTGACCTTCAGTACGGAAAAGACGATGCTGTTTGGCTCAGTGCAGTATGGCGTGGATCCTTTAGGAGATTATCTGGGTGTTCTGATGGATATGACGGATGATAATTTCAAGGTGGAAAATTTATTCGAATCGGACCGTTATAAGGAATTTGTGACCACCATGCACGACTGGTATGAAAAAGGATATATTCAGAGTGATGCACCTACTTCTTCGGAAATTGGAGCTACCCTGATGAGAAGCGGCGGAGCTTTTGGCGAAAACGTAAACTATAAGGCAGGTCTGGAAACACAGCTTAAGACAGAGACAGGATATGATATGACTGTTGTTAATTTATATCCTGCTGATACCAGTACTTCTACCGTTCAGACATTGCAGTATTGTATTGCCCAGAACTCAGAGCATCCGGATAAAGCGATTCAGTTTTTGAATCTTCTTTACACCAATGCAGATGTTGCGAACCTTTTGGCATGGGGTATTGAAGGTAAGCATTATGTGAAAACAGAAGACGGTCATATTACGTTCCCTGAAGGTGTAGATGCTACAAATTCCGGTTATAACCTGGTACAGGGATGGCTGGTGGGCAATCAGTTCATTACCGACGTGTGGGAAGGGGATGATCTGAATGTCTGGGAGAAGATGGACGAATTCAATAAATCCGCAACAGTGTCCAAGGCTATGGGATTTACCTTCGACAATGCACCTGTTAAGACGGAATATGCAGCCTGCTCCGCAGTGCTGACCCAGTATAGGGTTGCATTGGAGTGTGGTGCAATGGATCCGGATCAGACTTTGAAGGAATTTAATGATGCATTATATGCTGCAGGTCTGCAGAAGATCATGGACGAAAAACAGAAACAGCTTGATGAGTGGGCAGCAGGTAAATAGGTAAACAGAGAGTGTTGCCGCCGGAAAGGCAGCAACACTCTTTTTCCTTTAAGAATTGCTGGTAATGGAAAGGAAGCACTTGTATGAAAAAGAAAAAATGGGTTGCAGCAAAGAGATATCTGCCTTTATATTTTCTCGCATTGCCGTCTTTATTATATTTACTGATCAATAATTATATCCCGATGGCCGGTGTCATCATCGCTTTTAAAAATATTAATTTGAAAGAGGGAATATTAAATAGTCCATGGTGTGGCTTTGATAATTTCAAATATCTGTTTGCTACAAAGGATGCATTCGTTATTACGAGAAACACGATTTTATACAATCTGGCATTTATTGTTTTCGGAACAATTTTTTCCATTACGCTTGCGTTATTGTTATCAGAATTAAAAAGCAAGAAAATGTCAAAGTTCTATCAGACGGTTGTATTATTTCCCTATCTGGTTTCCATGATCATTGTAAGCTATCTGGTGTATGCTTTCCTTAGTGAAAACACTGGTTTTTTGAATAATACGATCCTGCCGGCACTGGGACTGGAAAAGTATGCATGGTATTCAAAGACAAAATACTGGCCGTTTATTCTGGTATTCGTCAGCATCTGGAAAAGCAGTGGCTATAATTGCATTATTTATTTATCTGCGATTTTGGGAATTGATACCAGCTATAATGAAGCTGCCATGCTGGATGGAGCGTCAATCTGGCAACGTATCCGTCTGATCACACTGCCAATGATCAAACCTACGATTTTGATGTTACTGATTTTGTCTGTGGGAAGAATGTTCTATTCTGATTTCGGTCTGTTCTATCAGGTGCCGCAGAATTCCGGAGCACTTTATCCGGTAACTAATGTTATCGATACTTATGTATATCGTGCACTACTGCAGCTGGGTGATATTGGAATGTCTTCCGCAGCCGGGATTTATCAGTCAATAGTCGGATGTATTCTTGTGATCATAGCCAATGTGGTCGTCCGGAAATACAGTGAAGAGAGCGCGTTATTTTAGGAGGAAAGGCAATGAATGTTACATATAAAAGTGATCGGATTTTTCAGACGATTTCCAATATTGTATTAGTGATTTTCAGCTTCGTATGTTTATTCCCGTTTGTCCTTATGTTGATCTCTTCTTTCACTTCAGAGGCAAGCATAACAAAATACGGATATTCCATTTTCCCAAGAGAGTGGAGCTTGGAGGCTTATGCCTATATAGCCAGAGAATGGAGACAGATCGGACAGGCATATACCACAACCATAGGTGTAACTCTGATAGGTACACTGTTTGGGGTATTTATGACAATGACATTGGCATACCTGCTCTCAAGGCGAGATCTGCCGGGTCGGAAATTCCTTAATATTTTCGTGATAGTTACCATGCTGTATAATGGAGGACTGGTACCTACTTACATCATGTATACAAATTATTTCCATATCAAAAATACCTATATGGCATTACTGATACCAAGTCTGATGCTGAATGCTTTTTACATTATGATCACCAGGAGCTATATACAGTCCAATATACCGGAAGAGCTTGTCGAGGCATGCCGGATAGATGGTGCATCGGAAACAAAGATATTCTGGAAAATGGTATTGCCGTTATCGAAACCTATTTTTGTAACACTGGTTCTGTTTATCGGTATCGGATATTGGAATGACTGGCTGAACGGTATGTATTATCTGACGGAGCCAAAGTATTTTTCTATTCAGAATTTATTGAATAAGATGTTGAATAACGTAAATTTCCTGGCAACGAATTCAACTGTGGCATCTCAGGCAGGAAATGTGAGTATTCCTTCTATAACGATCCGAATGGCAATTGCTATGGTGGGAATTCTGCCTATTATTATCATCTATCCATTTTTACAAAAGTATTTCGTGAAGGGTATTACTCTGGGAGCTGTAAAAGGTTAATATATTTCGTGGATAATCGGAAAGGAAGACAAGATGAGAGATACTATATTTTATGCATCCAAGGATGAAAAGATCACACCGCAGGAAATTGCACATGCAGATCTGGCCAGAAAGCTGGCAGGAGAATGCATGGTCTTATTAGAGAATGATGGTGTGCTCCCTCTGAAGAGCAGGGGGGAGATCGCATTATACGGAAACGGTGTCAGAAAAACCATTCAGGGGGGAACCGGATCCGGAAGCGTGAATACCAGAAGTATTACAAATATAGAGAAGGGTTTTGAAGAGGCTGGTTTCACGGTCACTAACAAGGCGTGGCTGGATGCAAATGATGAGCATTATAAAAAGATGCAGGAGGCGTATCAGGAGTGGCTTGAAGAAGAGGGGAAACGCAGAAATGTACCTCCTTTTCTGGTGAGCTTCGACCATCCTTTTTCGGAACCTGCACCTTATACAATATCGAAAGAAGAGGTTGCCGGATGTAAAGCAAAAATAGCGGTATATGTGATCTCACGTAATTCCGGTGAAGGAAAAGACCGTGAAGATCGGGAGGGTGATTATCTGTTCTATCCGGAAGAGCTTGATGGAATCAGAAACCTGATCGCCGGAGGGAAAAAACTGATAGTGGTCTTGAATATCGGCGGTGTAATGCAGCTTACTGAACTGAAAAAAATAATAGGAATCAATGCAATTGTCCTGATGAACCAGCTTGGTAATCTGGGTGGGAATGCGTTGGTCGATCTGATATCGGGCGCGGTGACACCCTCAGGAAAATTAGCTGATACGTGGGCGGTGGAATATAAAGATTATCCGTCATCCGCTACCTTCAGCCATAATAATGGTAATGTGGATGAGGAATATTATCAGGAGGGAATATATGTAGGATATCGTTACTTTGACAGCTTTGGAGTAACACCTTTATATCCCTTCGGGTATGGATTATCGTATACTTCTTTTGATATCAAACCAATAAAGGTGGAACAGAAATCAGAGTTCATTGCAGTTTCTGTCAAAGTCAGAAATACAGGAGACTATTATACAGGGAAAGAAGTAGTACAGATTTATTTATCAAAGCCACAGGGGCAGATGGATATGCCGTATCAGGAGCTTGTTGCTTTTCAGAAGACAGGGGAATTAAGACCGGGTGAGGAGGAAAGTATTGATCTTGAGTTCCCGTTGGAATTGTTGGCCGGTTATGATACAGACAGTGCAGCATATTTGGTGGAAGCAGGGGATTATATCGTACGTGTAGGGGCAGATTCAGCATCTACGCAGGCGGCTGCCGTACTGACTGTAAAAAGCAGGACAATGCTGAAACAATGTGAAAATATGGCTTTCGCAGATGAAAAACAGGAAGAGATCAAATCTGTCAGAAAAGCAGTTAAGGAAGAAGCTTTATGGAAGATACAGCTGGATCTGAGCAAAATCACACCAATAACCGTATCTTATACGCGGGAGCATGCGCAGCTGGTAAATACGGTGAAAGATCAAATTACTATGCGGGACGTGCTGGATGGTAAATATACCATAAAGGAAATGGTAGCACAATTGTCGATCCGGGAGATGGCAGAGCTATGTGTAGGAACAGAACGCAGGGAAGAAGGATCCATAGTGGGATCAGCATCATATTGCGTTCCCGGAGCAGCAGGTGACACATCCTCTGTGTTAAAAGAAACCAGAGGAGTCAAAAATATGATCCTGGCAGATGGACCTGCAGGTCTGCGTCTCCAGAGGCATTTCAAAACAGATAAGGATGGTAATATTTTACCGGGAGGCGAAGGCTTTGATGGCACTTATATGCCATTTAAAGATGTGCCAGAAGGAGCTGTCGATTATTACCAATATTGCACGGCGATACCTATCGGCTGGGCATTGGCACAATCCTGGAACACGCAATTAGTAGAGGAGATCGGCAATATGATCGGGCAGGAGATGGAACAGTTTCATGTGGATCTATGGCTGGCGCCTGCCATGAACATTCATCGGAATCCATTATGTGGAAGAAATTTCGAGTATTATTCCGAAGATCCTTTTTTGACAGGGAAAATGGCTGCGGCCATGACTCGTGGTGTACAGAAACATCCGGGAAAGGGAACCACGATCAAGCATTTTGCAGCAAATAACCAGGAAGATAACAGGTATGGTACAAATGCACATGTTGGTGAACGTGCACTGCGCGAGATTTATCTCAAGGGGTTTGAGATTGCAGTGAGGGAATCCAAGCCAATGTCAATCATGACATCCTACAATCTGTTAAACGCAACACATACTGCCAACAGTTATGATCTGATCCAGAAAATGGCAAGAGATGAGTGGGGCTTTAAAGGTGTAGTGATGACAGACTGGTATACCTCTGTGGATATGCCGATGCTTACCGGTAAATATGCGTCCAAGTATCCGATTTCATCATCTGCAGGCTGTATATATGCCGGAAATGATATACAGATGCCGGGATGCAAAAAAAACGTGGACGATATCATAGATGCCGTTGAAAAAGGTACAGAACAAGGCGGCTATACCATTACTCTGGCAGATTTACAGTTTTGCACTGAAAATATACTGCGCATTGTAGCTGAAACAATGAAATAATGGTGAAGCGGAATGATTTTTAGAAGCCCTCTTTCTTCCGAACCAGACGTAACTCTCTTCTCTTAATGGCATTATCCCACTCCATGCGTTCCCCCTCGTTCTCTAAGATGAGGCCGGGAACCGGGGTGGGTTTTCCATTGTCTCCCATAGCTACCATGACAAAATAAGCCCGGTTGATGGGGTGTCTGGTGCCGTCCTGCTCTTCGCGGTAGGTATCCACGCGTACTTCCATAGAGGTATGTCCCACATGGGTGACTTTACCGATCAGTACGATAATATCATTCAAATAAGCACCGGATTTAAAATACAGGTTGTCGATGGCTACGGTGGTGGCATCCCTGCCGCAGTGACGTCTGGCGGTGGCGCCGGCTACTTCGTCGATCCATTCCAAAAGCCTTCCGCCGAACAGTCTGCCGAAGCCGTTGATATCCGGATGAATGACTACATGTAATTGATGAGTCTCGGAATCGGAGACTTTTTTGGCAGGGAGAACCGTATCTTTTGTTTCTGTAGTATCTGTTGTATTCATTATTCTTAAACCTCACATTATTTTGAATTTTCGTAACGATACAGGTCAATGAAATTTGTATAAATTGCAAATCACGCTTGCATGAATGAGCATGATTTAAAAATCTATGTATCTTTATTTCCTTTGGAAAAATGTAAATGTAAAAGTTCCATTGGGTTTACACATACACGGAAAAAATACAAATAAAAATATATTAAAATATAGTATAGCACACTCCTGAAGAAAATGCCATCCGCATAGGATTTTTGCTTTTGGGATATTCTATTGTGTGCAGAAGGAGATTCTTTGAAGAAACGTCGATAACTGCCGGAAGCGAAACTTTACGAAAGGGGAACGGGAATGCTGATCAGACAATTATTGCTTATAGCAGCAGGAGCCAGCTACGGTCTGTTGTCGGCGGCGGGAGTGTTTACGGTGCTGGTGGCGGTGGGACTGATCCCCAGATTTGCAGGGAAAACACACACGGCCCGTTATGTATTGTTGTATGAAGAAATGGTGATCTTCGGGACGCTGGCAGGGTGTTTCGTTACTGTTTTTCCGGAGTACAGTCAGTGGGGAAGCTTTTTGCGGGAGCAGTTTCCGGAGAAAATGAGGCTGTGGATGGCAACGGGAGTAGCGGCACAGGCGGTATTCGGATTGTTTTCCGGGATGTTTATCGGATGCCTGGCGCTGGCTATCGCGGAGATGCTGGACAGTATTCCCATTTTTGCCAGAAGGATTTCGTTCCGACATGGTCTTGGATGGGCAGTCCTGGGGATGGCTGCGGGGAAAATCTGTGGGTCTCTGTTCTATTTTGCCACAGAGCTGCACCGGACCGTACGATAAGCCGAGGCATTCCGTCAGTGGAAACGGTTCGTCATATTACAGGAAAATGTGTACATGCAGAGCGGAAAATGAGAGATGGATGAAAAAGGGAGGCAGGGTATGAAACAGCAGGTGGTTTATCTGAAATGTGACAGAAATGCGGAGGTGCAGGCCCAGGATGTATTTCTGAAGGATGTGGCGGAGGTCCGCTGCCGGGATAAAGTACTGTCGGCAAAATTAAATGCCATCAAGGTCTGCCATTTTCCGAAAGAAG
>NZ_JBOKRY010000054.1:0-19154 GCF_051972595.1 Simiaoa sp.
CGTTGTTTCCGCTGCCGGAATTGTCCTTGTTGTTCCCGTTGCCGTTGCCGGAATTACCCTTCCGGTCATCATCGGTATGGAGATTATAGTTCAGTAAGAGTAACTTTTCCCTCTCTGTCGGTCACTTGGATGAGGTTGTCTGATTCTCTATATCCTCCCGAAGAATCTCCTGCCGAAGGAACATCCTCTGATCCAGTTTATTTTCTTCACAATAATATTTTATTTCATCAAACAGCCTTTTTTATTCCGTATCAAATCCATCTTCTTCCCCTTTCGCACGCTTTTGTCGTTTGCCGATTCCTTTCCTTCTATTGTACCTGTATCCCCGATCCCCCGCAACTATTCTTCGCCAAAATGCCCAAAATTCTTCCAAGATAATTAATAAAAAATCCACGAAAAAAGCAGAGACGATATTAAAATCATCTCTGCCTCCAGCGTAAACATGGTACTGCTCCTTTGTATTTCGAGTAAAAAAATATGGGAAGACTAAGCTTCCCACTCGTTAATGTTCATCTCTTTACGGATTGATTACCGAAGGTTAATGGAGACCTAAATACCCTTTTCCCTTTATCAGTTTTTCAGCCTCTTCACTGTTTTCCATCATTCCGGTTTCGATACATATCTTTCGGTCTGTCTGGATCAGAATTCTATACGCCCCTCTTCCTGCCGACTTATAACGCACCGATCTCACGTCTTCCCATGAGTATTTTTTCTCTTTTCCCCAAATGGAACGGTAAGTAATATCATCCCGCGTCATAGTAATTCTTTTGTTGCGCCAAAACAGGAGGAAATAGCTTCCTTCCATTCCACATAATATGAAAAAGATAATGCCTGCGCCTTTCACTCCCTGTGAAGTGCCTAAAATCAGTAATAAAAAAGTAACTCCTATTCCGATGATCCAGAACATTACTCCCATTATAAATGGAGCCGTCGTTTTTCCGGAACACACAACTTCTTTTTCATCATTCACTTCTGTAATCCTCCGGTAAGATCTTTGGGTGTACACCAAAAACGGATGCCCCCATTCCTACAGGGAAGCATCCGTTTCTTCCATTTTATTTTTACAGCAGGCTGTCCAGGGTCTCTCTAATAGCCTTGATGAAGTCCAGGCTGTTGAGGATCACGGGATGCTCACAGGTGGAGATCAGGGACAGGCTCTTGGTCATCTTGCCATCCTCGATGGTCTTAATGCATGCCTGCTCCAGCTTGTCTGCGAAGTTACACAGTTCGGGGATCTGATCCAGCTCGCCGCGCTTTCTGAGAGCTCCGGTCCATGCATAGATGGTAGCAATGGAGTTGGTGGAGGTCTCTTCACCCTTTAAGTGCTTGTAGTAATGACGCTGTACGGTTCCGTGAGCAGCCTCGTACTCATAGACACCGCTGGGAGATACCAGAACGGAGGTCATCATGGACAGATCGCCGTAAGCGGTAGCTACCATATCGGACATTACATCACCATCATAATTCTTACATGCCCAGATGAATCCGCCCTCAGAACGGATGACACGAGCTACGGCATCATCGATCAGAGTGTAGAAATATTCGATGCCCAGTTCCTCAAATTTAACCTTATACTCGTTATCATAGATCTCCTGAAAAATATCCTTGAAGGTATGATCGTATTTTTTGGAAATGGTGTCCTTGGTGGAGAACCACAGATCCTGCTTCGTATCTACCGCATAGCTGAAGCATGCTCTTGCAAAGCTCTCGATGGATTTATTGGTATTGTGGATACCCTGAATGATACCTGCTCCGTCGAAATTGTGAATTAGCTCACGGGTCTCGGTGCCGTCTGCTGCGGTGAATACCAGCTCTGCCTTACCGGGTCCGGGTACCTTGATCTCTGTATTTTTATAGACATCACCATAAGCATGACGGGCGATGGTGATGGGCTTGGTCCAGTTCTTTACATAGGGAACGATGCCCTTTACCAGGATTGGTGCACGGAATACGGTACCGTCTAAGATGGCACGGATGGTTCCGTTGGGGCTCTTCCACATTTCCTTCAGGTTGTACTCTGTCATTCTGGCAGCGTTGGGAGTAATGGTAGCACATTTTACGGCAACACCGTATTTTAAGGTAGCATTGGCAGAATCCACGGTTACCTGATCGTCTGTCTCGTTACGATGTTCCAGTCCCAGATCATAGTACTCTGTCTTCAGATCGATATAGGGCAGTAACAGCTCATCCTTGATCATCTGCCAGAGGATTCTGGTCATTTCGTCTCCGTCCATCTCCACGAGAGGGGTTGTCATTTTGATCTTTTCCATAACGATTTCCTTTCCGGTATTAATTTTCGTTCTATTATATTTTAACGTAATTCGTTTCAACAGGCAACTTATTCCTGACTTCCAGCCTGCTGTGCATAAGCCTCATTCAGTCCGTTCTTTACCATGTTCTCATAGGCATTGATCATGTGCTGATGTGCCAGCTGCTCCGCCAGATCGGCGTTGCCAGCCTTAATGGCTTCCATGATCTTTTCATGCTCTTCGTTGGACTTGGGTCCGCGGTTGGCGCTGGACAATGTCTTCTTACGGACACGGAGAACATACTGATGGAAATCCTTCAGTTGGTGTTCTAACATCTTGCTGTCACAGGCTTCGTACAGAATATCATGGAATCGATTGTCTAACTCTGCCAACTGCTCCAGATGCCCCTTCTGTGCATGGAACTTGGACAGATAGACATTCTCCTCCATCTCTTCCATCTGCTCCTTGGTGATATGCTCCGTAGCCCAACGGGCGCACAAACCTTCCAGCAGGGAACGGATCATATAAATATCCTTCACATCCTTCTGGGTAATGCCGGTGACATAGGCACCCTTGTTCGGAATGATCTGGATCAGCCCCTCAAGCTCCAGCTGACGGAATGCCTCTCTGACAGGGGTTCTGCTGACGCCCATCTCCTCGCCGATCGCCACTTCCTTCAATTCTTCATGTTCCTGATATTTTCCGCTTAAAATGTCCTCTCTCAGCTTGTGAAATACCCGTCCCCGCAGGGAGAACTTGTCCGTTACTTCCTGCTTTACATCATACTTGCTCACTATAATCCTCGATTCCAGACAACGCTGTTACCGTTGTCATGTTCATTCTATGTTTACTCACCGATCTTCAGATTCTTTTCCAGGCAGATACGGTTGACACATGCCACGATCTCTTCATCCGTAAGCACGGTGACACGACCACCGGCATACTCCTCATCTACCCACTTTTTGATCTCTGCTACCAGTTCGGAATTCTTCTGTACCTGCTTGTCTCCCTTTAATTTATAGTAGGTGTTCAGCCAATGTGCGATACCTGCCAGACCAGAGGTGTTGGAAATAGCGCACAATACCGGACGGTTCAGGAATTTCTCGGTATCGAAAATATTGTAGATCTCCTCGTTCTTAAGCAGTCCGTCTGCATGGATGCCGGCTCTGGTCACGTTAAAGTTCTTGCCCACAAACGGAGTTCTGGGAGGAATCTGATAACCGATTTCCTTCTCATAGTACTCTGCCAGCTCCGTGATCACACGGGTATTCATGCCGTTTAAGTCGCCCTTTAACTGTGCATACTCGAATACCATTGCCTCCAAAGGCGTATTACCGGTACGCTCACCGATACCAAACAGGGAAGTGTTGACACCGGAACAGCCATACAGCCATGCCGTGGTAGAGTTGGACACTGCCTTGTAAAAGTCATTATGTCCATGCCACTCGATCAACTCGTGAGGCACACCTGCATGGGTATGGATCGCATAGATGATACCCTGTACACTACGGGGAATAACGGCACCGGGATAGTTGACACCGTATCCCATGGTATCGCAGGCACGTACCTTGATGGGAATCTGATACTCCTTCATCAGTTTCATCAGTTCCAGACAGAACGGCACCACATACCCGTAAATATCCGCTCTGGTGATATCCTCAAGGTGACATCTGGGGCTGATGCCCTCCTCTAAGCAGTCACGGATAACGCTTAAATAGTGATCCATTGCCTGTCTTCTGGTCATTTTTAACTTTAAGAAAATATGATAATCGGAACAGCTTACCAGAATACCGGTCTCCTTCATTCCAATCTCTTTTACTAATTTGAAATCTTCCTTGCTGGCGCGGATCCAGCTGGTCACTTCAGGGAACTTATATCCCCTCTCCATGCACTTATAGACAGCATCTCTGTCCTTTTTGCTGTACAGGAAGAACTCGCTGGCACGGATCATTCCGTTGGGACCGCCCAGTTCGTGCAGATAATCATAGATCTTCACAATCTGCTCCGTGGTATAAGGTGCCCTGGACTGCTGTCCGTCTCTAAAAGTGGTATCTGTGATCCAGATATCCTTCGGCATGTTATGAGGCACGATACGATCATTAAAAGGTATTTTGGGGATTTCGGAATAAGGGAACATATTACGGAACACGTTCGGCTTCTCCACATCATCCAGTATGTACATATGCTCCTCAATCTCCAGAAGGTTGTTCTTCGGATTCATGGAGACCGGACGATTCTGAAATGCATCACTATCTCTCATTGGTATACCTCTCTTCCCTGACATTCGACATCTGCAATATTGTTTTCTATTTTTACTCTGCGCAGTAAAAATACATTTTGCAGTTCTCGTATCATTGTATACAATCATACCATTTGTGTCAATATCTTTAGTATTAATTTTATTGACTTATTTTAATCACATTTTTTATTTTTCCCAGTGATTTTATCATTTTACTTGTTTTCTAATAATCTGCGGACATTGAGCATTCCGAAGCCCTGCTTATTCCAGGGTTCTCCGAGATCCGTAGCTGTCAGCGCTACCCTACGGAGAAATTCTTCATTGGACATTCTCGGATATTTTTGTAGTACCAGTGCTGCCGCTCCGGACACAATGGGGGTTGCCATGGAGGTACCGCTTTTTGCAATATAAGGTTTAAAAATTCTGCCATTTCTATTTTTCCAGAAAGCATTGCAGGACAGGATCCGCGTCCCGGGAGCCACAATATCCGGTTTTCGGATGACGTCGTATTTTCTACCTCTTCCGGAATATGTTTCGCATCGCTTCGGGTCATTTTTACAATATCTTCCATCGTGACAACCCACTGTTAACACTTTCCGGCTGCTTGCCATCTCCGAAATACTCCCATCCTCAGGTCCTGCATTTCCCGCTGCACAGACTACGAGAATATTATGATCCCACAACAATTCCATATACTCCCGCAGTACCTGTTCCTTATATCGTTCCTTCAGGTCACCGATTCCTACAGATATATTTAAGATCCTGATCTGATACCTGTTTTTTACCCGTAGGATCCACTGAAAAGCCTCCTGCATGGAATCACAGGATCCTTCTCCCTTTCCATCCAACACTTTTCCCACGACAAGTTTCGATGCCGGTGCCATTCCCCGAAGCCTTCCACCCGACAATTCTCCGTTTCCGCAAAGGATGCCACATACATGGGTTCCATGTCCGTTATCATCATACGGCAGAGAGCTCTTCTCCACGAAATCACGAAAACATAACAAATGCCCGGCAAGATCCGGATGATATGCGATCCCGGTATCCAATACAGCAACTGTTACAGGCTCTGACCGCCAAGTTACGCTATATATTTGTTCCGGTACCTGTACCTGCTCCCTGACCCTCTGCATCCGTTTTCCTTCCCGGTAAAAATATAGTAAAACCGACATAAGACTTAATCTATCTTATGCCGGTTTCTATTCCGGGTGTCGGTTAAATCACCCCATTATTCATTTATAATCTCTATCCCCTCCGGGAAAGCGTCATTTCCAATATCCGTGACACTCGCCGGCAGATGTACTTTTTTCAATTCCGTATGATTTCGGAATGCTTCCTCTGCGATCACGCGAACGCCATCCGGTATCACAACTTCAGGCAGATTCCCTTTATAAGCTACCAGGATGTCCCCACTGATCAGAAAATCATCCATACTGTTCTCTTCAAAATCATCCATCCACCCGGTATGGGTAAACGCCTTGGCACCAACAGTATTCACCGTGTCCGGCAATATCACGTTATCCAGATTATCACAATGATAAAACGCTGCATAGTCAATCGTCGTTACACCTTCCGGAATCGTAACGGTCCGGAGAGAACTTCTGGAAAAAGCAAAACGTCCGATCTCTGTAGTACCTTCCGGGATCGTAACTGCGCTGACAGACTGGTTACGATAATACATCCATTCCGGAATCTTGCCGTTCTCTGTCTCAGCTGTGATATCCTGTTCTTCACCGGTCTCTTGTCCCGCTTCCGGTTCCGTATACCCCTGCTGTACTTTTTCCTCACCCGGATGCACCATTACCAGGGCATGATTCCCTACAATAATAGTACTGCCCAGGACATTACCGGGAACCGGTGTTGCAACAGGTGCAGGCGTAGCCGTTGATACAGGTTCTGTCGTTGCCTGTGTATCCGGTCTGCTTACTGCTGTCGGTGTCTGTACAGGAGCTGCCGTCACCAGCGGATCACGGTTTTTCTGTTCCGCAAGTTTTTGGGCAAACTGTGCTGCCACACTTCCCTCGTCCGCATGGATTGTCACATTATCACAGTTTAAGAAAGCATCTTCCGCAATACCGGTCACCGTAGCCGGGATATAAATATCTGTGAGATTAACACATCCCGCAAATGCCTGTGCATCAATACTCTGTATATTTTCCGGAATTGTGATCTGCTTTAAACCCGTACATCCTGCAAACGAATACTCGTCCACTGCAGTCAGACCCTTTCCCAGGACAACCTCTTCCAGATTGTTACATCCCCAGAAAACATAGGCATCCAAACGCTTGACAGATTTCGGAATTACAACGAACTGTACCTTCTGATTGTTCTCGAAGGCACTCTCGCCTACGACTTCCACTGTATCCGGAATCGTGACGCGTTCTTCCGTCCCTCTGTATTTTACCAGTGTACTCCCCTGCGTCTGAAAATCAGAGGCAGACGCTGCCGCATCTGCCTCCGACACAGGAAGATGTGTCAGGATCAATGCGGTAACTGCCAGTGCTATGACAGCCATCCACTTTTTATGATTCATAAACCTTCCCATCCTTTATTTCACACTAGGCTCTGGCTTTCCGCAGAGTCTTTTTGTCCTTCTTCATGAAGAGTACTACCGAAATACATGCAAGTCCCATGGATAGGAACCACTTGGGATGAATGCCGTCTCCGGTCTTAGGTGTGCTGTCTGCGATGGTTCCCGCAGTCAGATTATTCGTATCCACATAGATCACATACGGTGAAAAATGCTCTGCCGTAAAGGTTACGCAAGATACTCCGGATATTGTAGAGAACTTCGGTGACAGTTTGTCCAACTTACTGTTCACTACACCTGCCACTTTGTTATTACCTGCGTAGGTGATCAGGGAATCCGGCAGAGGCAATGTAATGCTGATGGACAATCCTGTGGTATCTGTGATCTTTGTATTGCCGGTGGAATCATAGAGACTGATGTCCATGGGGAAATACTTGATAGCACTGATATCACTGCCGTACTCTGCCATCAGAGCTTTCACTACTTCTTCTGAAGCTGCTGCACTCTCTGTGATCTTGATCACAAAGTTATCAGAAGATCCATTCACCGTTGCAGATACCACACCGGTATTGGACAGACCGTTTTTATCAATAACAACAGTGGTTCTGCCACCGGATACGGTTCCCGTAGTAGTGCTGCTCGGTCTTCTGTTGGAATTGGAATTCGTAGAATTACCACTTCCGGTAGAAGTACTGGTATTAGAACCGTTTGACTTTGTATAGTTTGCCGTAACCGTTACATTTCCCGCAGGCATGGTGATTACCGTTGCCGATAATACCTTACTCGCTATAGTGGTATTGGATGGATCGATCGTCCAGTTGCTGAACTGCATGCCCTTGGCCGGATCATTTGCAATGATGATCGGCTGGGAACCGGCAGCATAACTTCCGGAACCGGAACCATTCTTAACTGTCAATGTGTACAGTTTTGTTGTGGTGTTAGTCCCGGGCGCCGGTGTTGCTGTCGTTCCCGGTGCCGCTGTGGTGCCGGGAGCAGGTGTTGCCGTCGTTCCCGGTGCAGGTGTTGCTGTGGCGTTCGGATCGTCCTGGCTTCCGGTAATAGCATACTGGGCATAAGTATCCGTATCCTTGGTGATTCCGGTAATGGCAGGTCTCCATCCTGTAAAGGTATAACCGCTTCTGGTAGGGCTCTGTGGTGCAATGGCATCTTCGCCGGACGCTACCTTCTGCACGTACAGCACCGTATCATCGTAATCAATGAAACGTACCGTATATTTGGAAGCATCCGGATCATCTGCTTCATACTGGGCAGTTACCTGCAGATCGGCCTGTACCCCATGATAATCCGGAACCCATCCGGTAAGGGTATATCCCTCTCTGCCTTTAACTTCAGGGGGAACTGCATCTCCCCCTGCTGCTACCGTCTGTGTATCCAGAAGCGTAGAATTCCAATCCCAGAAAGTTACGGTATAGAACAGTTCCAGCGGCTTTGAGGTCGTCATAATACCGTTCTTTGTTGCATAGATATATGCATTACTGCCATCTACGCAGTAGAACTGCAGTGCACTCTTATCGGTGGTTCCACCGAAGGCATCATTATCCAGATAGCTGACACTTTCCGGCACTTCCATGTAGGCAATACTACTGTTCGTAAAGGAATCCTTACTAATGGACTTACAGGTATCCGGCAGATAAACTGCGAACAGCTTCGGAGTATCCATAAAAGCACCTTCCGGAATATCTGTCACAAAGGAGGTACGCAGATCCACGGAACTTACCTTGGTGCCCGCAAATGCTTCCTCAGCAATTCCGGTGACTCCCTCTACTTCCGTAGGAGCTACCACTCCGCTGGCTCTTCCTTCCAGAAATTCAATGATATCTTTCTTCTTTCCGTTTTCCAGACTGTAGATAATAGAATTATCACAGGTGAAATAAGGACTTCCCTGGAAATCCACCGTTGTCAGTTTCTCACAGCCGGTGAAAGGCCGTTTTCCCATTGCTGTTGTGGTGGCAGGTACTGCCACACCGGTCAGATTTGTACATCCCTTAAAAGCATAATCATCAATCTTCGTAGTTCTGTCTTTCAGATAGACACCACTCAGATTCGTACAATCCTTGAAAGTCTCCTTGCCGATCTCCAACAGTCCGTAAGCGGTCAATGTCTTGGTCGTATTGGACGGCAGAGCTTCCGAAGGTTCTGTGGCAGTAAACAGATCTTCTTGAATGGTTTCAATACCGTAAGGTAATTCGATCTGCAGTGCCGCATTGATGATCTCACGTTCATAATCCGTCATAGGTTCTGAATTCGTACCAAGATATTTATCTACCGCAGTCTTAGCCGCCTCCTGGTATTCCAACGTCATATAAGCATAATTGCCTGTGGTATATTTCGAACCGGACTGAATTTCTTTAAACGTAGGATAATCTACCAATTCATTTTTGTCCGTATCCGGGTTATACTTTACTTCCAGATTCTGCGGCCAGCCACTGTAATAGGTAATATAGGTTCTCTCCTGGCTTCCTCTGTTAATATAGCTGTTCGGATCCATTGCATAATTGAACGGTGCCGAATCATCCGAGATAGGGCCTGTAAAATACAATTGCTGTACATCAGTTGCGTTCTTGTTAACGCAATCTGCCTTATGATATTCCACCTCCTGGGTCTTGAATGCATCTGTACCGATACTGGTAATATTGACAGGCTCCTTGAAAATGACATCTTTCAAATTATGGCAGCCTTTAAACGCACTGTCTTCAATCGTAGTAATAGAGGAGGGAATCGTAATTCTCCTCAGATAACAGTTATTACGGAAAATACCGGAGCCGATCACTGTGATCTGGTAAGGTCCGACGGTATCCGGCATGGTAACAGTTTCCAGACCGCTGTCAAATTCACAGTATACCAACTGATTAGAGGAATTCACTCTGTAAACGGCCTTTTTGCCACTTGTTTCCTGAACTGTCAGTTCATACAGATTCTGCTTGGTTCCGTCGGAATTCAGATAACTGAATGCCATATAATTATTCGTCGCACAGGTATGGAACTGGGAGCTGTCAACACTTTCCAGATAAAACTCTGCCGGTACATCCTCTTTGAAGGAATCAAAGGTATATGAAGTATCTACTTCTCCTCCCGTGATCTTCAAAGACGGGTTTGCTGCAGTTACATATTTCAGATTCTCGCATCCCCGGAACTCGGATACATCAATGGATCCGGATGCCGGGCCGCTGGCATTACTGAAAGTTCTGGGGAATGTCACAGATCTTAAATTTGCACATCCTTTAAATACATTTTTCCCAAAATTGTTTAATGCTGTTGCATTATTTGTGGAAGCCATTTCCTCTTCCACAGAGAAACCGTCATTTTCTTCTGCGTTGGACATATTAATGCCTGTCATGGAATAACAGTCTTCAAATACATTATTGCCAATTGTTGTTACATTAATAGGAACCGTAAATTTTTCCATGGACTGGCAGTTGGCAAATGCGAAATCCGAAATCGTTGTCAGATTGCTGATCCTATCCAGATTTACACTGGTCATAGTAAGGCAGTTGGCAAACGCATAATCACCAATAATATTCAGACCATTTCCCAAAGAAATGCTGCTCATACCGGTACAGCCATAAAATGCATATACACCCACTCCTTTTACGCTCTTTCCGATGGTCAATGTGTGAATATTACCATTTCCGGCAAAAATCCCCTTATCACTACTGGTGATCGGTCCTGCAATTTTCCAGGTACCTGCATCTTTTCCGGTTCCTTCCTGCAGATACTGGTTGCCAATATACCATACCTCTGCACCTTTGATACGCTGTTTATTGGAATCTGTCGTTTTCTCATAAACAGGTACAAGATCACCACCGGATACAGTATCCGACTTGTGATAATACAGTTCTTCAGATGATAAATTCTCCCACTGGGCACGGTCTTCATAACGGCAGGGCTGATAAGATGTGCTGATCACAATCTCTGCCCCGGTTTCCGGATCAGTTGTCGTCTGATTCACTGCATAGAACAGGAAATCATTTTCCTTACCTACAGCGACATAACCGCCGTTGGTTCCATCACTGTAAGAATATTTCTTATACGCATCCAGTCCATCAGGAATTACCAGGTTGTTACCTTCCAGATAGCCACCGTTGTATCCCAGGATCACGGCACCCTTATCACTGCCGCCGTCCGTTACATAGGCAAACTGATACTTACCGTCACCGGTGGTATAGATTTCTTCCTTACTGTCCAGATAAGGAATCGACATCTGTTGCAGATAAGATTCCGTAACCACCTTTTCTGTTCCGTCTGCTGCTCGCAGCCCCTCTGTAGGAATTGCCGCTACTACGATCGCTGAGATCAGGAACAATGTTCCCAGGGTTTTCCTTACTGTCTTTTTTAATCTTCTGTTAGTCTTCTTTTTACCCTTAGTCATCCTTTACTCCTTTGTCGTCACCTTTTTGGCAACCACTACGAATCTGCCGTTTTTCTCCTGATAATCACAAGTCGACAGAGTTAAAAGCCGGTCACCGTATTGAGCCGTGACTCCTGTGTCATATAATGACATTTCCTCCATGTCATTCATATAAGAGTCAAATTCCTGCTCACTCTGGGCGTCTATAAACTGATAGTATTTGAATACGATCTCATCTTCACTGTATACCCTTGAACGGAATACATACATGATCTCATACAGACCTTTTTCATAGATGGTATCAAACTGTATGCAGGGATGTTTCTCATAGTAGCTCTGGTCGCTGTATAAGGATAAGCCTCCGAACATCTGCCCGCTTTTCATGTGATGTCCGTACAGAATCAGATTCGTGCTGGGCTTCAGCACATCACAGTCTTTGTCCATGAAAATAGATCCATTCTTGTCATACTCCTGATTCATATTGTGATCCAGATAATATTCATTATCCGTTGTCTGCATTACAGGGTAATCTATATTAGTATCGTCAATTTTTACCCATCCGATTAGTCTTTTGTTCTTATTTAATAAATTTTTATATTCATCCAACACCGGAGGCGGCGTACTCTGCCCTTCTTCCGACGTATAATGGATCACCGGCGCCGGTGCCTCGCTGGCTGCAGGTTCCTTGTCCTTCAGTTCACTCAGCAGCTTATAATTATCTGCTGTCCGGTAGTTGTACCAGTTATAAATTCCGAAATAGCTAAGGCAGACGATAGCTGCAATACTGCAGCAGACCACTAAAAGTTTCCTTCGTTTTTCCTGTTTTTTCAGTTCCTCTTTTACGATCTTGTCCAGTTCTGCCTCGTCGAACTGCGGCTCTATATTTCTCTTCAGAGCCTTCTTTTTTTCCGCCGGTCTCTTTTGCGTGGTTTTCTTTTTAATTGGTTCCTTTTTTATCGGTTCTTTTTTCTTAAATGTCTCTTTTTTCTCGTGAGTGGTCTTGGATGTCTTTGGAGCTTCCTGCCTCTTGATCTCTTCCGACAGTTCTTCCATATAATCCTGTCCCAGGATGCTATGAAATCTACACTTTCCGCTGCGGATCACTTCCAGCAGTTTCTTCTGATCCGCCAGACTCATCTTCTTCGTCTGCATCCGGAGATTCTCGATCACCTGCTGATCCTTCAGGGCGTTCTGGTAATCCGCTTCCGTGCGGAACTTTCGTCCTTCTACCACATATATCTTCTGTGTCATCTATTTATCCTTAATTACTTTATCGAAACTATGCAACCCATCACAACGCATATCTGTATAGGAGTACAATTTTATTGTACTATATCCGAAAATTATTGCAAGCCTTTTCCGGAAACATTGACATGCTCCCCCGCATACAATAAAGCATAAATAAAATGTGGAGGCACTAAAAATGAGTGACTTAACTGCTACAAACTGCGGCTGCAACAATTCCTGCGGCAATAACAACTGTGGTAACGGTATTTTCGGCAACAGCTGCATCTGGATCATCCTGTTACTGTTCTGCGGCGGTGGCTGCGGTAACAACAACGGCTGCGGACTGCTGGGCAGCAACAATGGCTGCGGCGGCAATGACTGCTGTGAATGGCTGATCTGGATCCTGCTTCTGTCCTGCTTCTGCGGTGGCAATAACAGCTGCGGTAACGGTTGCGGCTGCAACTAACGCTGACTTCCCGGGAGCTCCCGGAGCTTGAGTGTGCGGTCATCCCGGGGTACAGACGAAGCTGTACCCCGAAGGGCTGATCGTCATAAGCCTGTTGCCGCGCTCATAAAATACTAGTAACTATTTGGCAGGAAGGTAACGGACACATGGATGATAACAGAATCGACAAGGCGGCTGCCTTTGATACCTTATTCACCAACAACCGCATTCAGATTCTGAAAACACTTGCCTATTATATAGATCCGCATCTCCTGAAAGGACTTGCTGTCTACATAAAATTGCAGGAGTTGCAATATACGCTGGCACTTTTCAGAAAGCATCCGGAAACTGCTCTGCACAGTTTTTCTTTACCATCCAATGGAAGCAGTCTCGCCGGTGAGCTATGCAGTGATCTTATGCCTTTATGCGATGAAGCACAGAAAGCATCCCTGCAGCAGGTCACCCAGATGCTTGACAATATCCATAATTTTCAAGAAATGATGGATGTGGCTAAGTCTATGCAGGAGCTGTTCCCGGAGGGCTTCTCAGATCCGGATGGTTTCGATCCGTCTATGTTATCCGGACTTTTCGCAGCCACTCAAAGTCAATCAGGAGGTCAACAAAATGGATTATTCACAGACTCCCCTCTGGATGCAGGATGATCTCGTGAAGGACATCCCCAGAGAAAAATTAGAATTTCTCTCCACTCTTTTTGCCAAAGGGCACGGCAAAACTCAAAAAGAAATGATGGCACTTCTCATGCCCGCGATGCGTAAGGCAAAGAAAGAGCATCTTACTTTTACCCCACAGGAAATGCAGGCAGCAGTCACTGCTATCAAAAAATACAGCAGCGAAGCAGAACTGCAGCAGATTCAAAACATTTTAGAAAAAAGTAAAGCTCAAAGAAATAACTCCCGGCAGGCGTAAGGTCTGTCAGGAGTTATTATATTTCTCGAAAGTTCAGCCAACGCCATTCGCGAAGTCGCGTTATCACGCTTTTACGTCACTACGTGACTACCTTTGCTCATAAGACAGCGACTACTTAACTACGATGTTGACGATTCTGCCGGGAACATAGATCTCTTTTACGATGTTGCCGGTCAGTTTGTCACCCAGAGCTTCTTTTGCCATGGCGATGACATTTTCCTTGGTCTCATCCTTGGAAACTTTGATGGTCACACGCATCTTGCCATTGACCTGAACGCCGATCTCAACAACGCTCTCTACAGTCTTCTCTTCCTCAAATTCAGGCCATGCTGCCTGATACAGTCTGCCCTCGAATCCGGCAGTCTGCCACAATTCCTCAGTGATATGAGGTGCTACGGGGTTCAGCAAAGTAAGCAGTGTCTTGTATTCGCCTCTGGTAATGGAATTTTTCTTGTAGAACTCGTTGATCAGGGACATCATAGCCGCGATGGCGGTATTGTACTTCAGGTTTTCGAAATCGCTGCTGACCTTTTTAATAGTCTGGTGCATCTTAGTCTCTAAATCTGCACTATAGCCTTCTTCATCAGTCAGAATATCCTGTAACTTCCATACTCTCTCAAGGAATCTGCGGCATCCCTTTACGCCTTCCTCGCTCCAGGAAGCGCTCAGATCAAAGGCACCAATGAACATCTCGTAGGTACGCAGAGTATCTGCGCCGTAATCCTGTACGATATCGTCCGGATTTACCACGTTGCCGCGGGACTTGGACATCTTCTCACCGTTGGATCCCAGGATCATACCGTGGCTGGTTCTCTTCTGGTAAGGTTCTGGAGTAGGTACTACGCCCTGATCATACAGGAACTTATGCCAGAAACGAGAGTACAAAAGATGCAGTGTGGTATGTTCCATACCGCCGTTGTACCAGTCAACCGGCAGCCAGTACTTCAATGCTTCAGGACTTGCCAGTGCCTTGTCATTGTGAGGATCGGTGTAACGCAGGTAATACCAGGAAGAGCCTGCCCACTGAGGCATGGTATCTGTCTCTCTCTTTGCCGGACCGCCGCAGCAGGGACAGGTGGTATTTACCCAGTCAGTCATGGCAGCCAGAGGAGATTCTCCGGTGTCGGTAGGCATGTAGCTCTCTACATCGGGTAACTGCAAAGGCAGTTCGCTCTCATCAATGGGAACATATCCGCACTTATCGCAATGTACGATAGGAATCGGCTCACCCCAGTAACGCTGTCTAGAGAATACCCAGTCTCTTAATTTATAATTGGTCTTACGGTTACCGATGCCCTTCTCTTCCAGATAGTTCATGATCTTCTCTTTGGCTTCTGCCACAGACAGACCGTTCAGGAAATCGGAATTGACCAAAGTACCGTCAGCAACATCGGTATATACAGCTTCTTCTACGCTGACAGGGCTTCCGGCTACGACTTCGATAATGGGCATGCCAAACTTTTTAGCGAATTCCCAGTCTCTCTCATCATGGGCAGGTACTGCCATGATTGCACCGGTACCGTAAGTCATCAGAACATAATCGGATACCCATACAGGGATCTCTTTACCGTTGACGGGATTGGTAGCGGTCAGACCCTGGATGCAGACACCGGTCTTATCCTTTGCCAGCTCGGTACGCTCAAAATCAGACTTCTTCGCAGCCATCTCACGGTATGCCACGATATCATCCCAGTTCTTGATCTCGCCCTTGTATTTATCCAGTACAGGATGCTCCGGAGATACTACCATGTAGGTAACGCCGAACAGCGTATCCGGTCTGGTGGTGTAAATGCGCAGCTTCTCGTCCTTGCCGGTGAGTGTGAAATCCACCTCGGCACCCTGTGACTTACCGATCCAGTTCTTCTGGGAAACCTTGACACGCTCGATATAATCTACGGTATCCAGCCCCTCGATCAACTTGTCTGCATATTCAGTGATCTTCAACATCCACTGGCTCTTGACCTTACGGATGACTTCGGAACCGCAACGCTCGCAGACACCGTTAACTACTTCCTCATTTGCCAGACCTACCTTACAGGAGGTACACCAGTTGATAGGCATCTCTGTCTTGTAAGCCAGTCCTGCCTTGAACAGCTTTAAGAAAATCCACTGGGTCCAGTGATAATACTCAGGATCTGTGGTATTGATCTCTCTGTCCCAGTCAAAGGAATAACCTAAGGAATGCAGCTGATTCTTGAATCTTGCCACGTTGTTCTTGGTTACGATCTTCGGATGAATGTGATTTTTAATTGCGTAATTCTCGGTAGGAAGACCGAACGCATCCCATCCCATGGGATACAGTACGTTGTAGCCCTGCATTCTGCGCTTACGTGCTACGATATCCAGTGCGGTATAAGGTCTCGGATGACCTACATGTAATCCCTGTCCCGAAGGATAAGGGAACTCTACCAGTGCGTAATATTTGGGCTTGGAGAAATCGTCGGAAGTCTTGAATGCTTTTTCGTCATCCCAGACATTCTGCCATTTTTTCTCTACCTCTCTGTGATTGTAAGGTACTGCCATAATCATTTCCTCCTAAACTATGAGAAGACTTCTATTTAAAATTCATGTTCTCAAGTCGTTAAAAAACTACCGATTATTTTATCGTGTTTTGCCGATACTGTCAAGGACTGCGGCTCTATCCATACACATTTGTACATATTTTCTGTTCTCTGTGCATATCTTATATACGAGAGGTGATGAATCATGTTTGCATGGATCACATTACTGATCAATCTGATGCAGCGGTATCGATGAAATGTCGCATACGCAAAAAGAGACCGGACATATTCGCCGGTCTCTTTTGCTGGATCCTATGTATTCTATATATTAATCTTCTGCGTTATTCTCCGCTACTTTCGCTGCTCTGGCTGCTACTTCCTTCTCCTGTACAGCGGAAGGTGTCTGCTCATAGCGGGCAAATTCATAGGAATAATCGCCTCTGCCTCCGGTCATGGAACGCAGATCCGTACAATAACCGAATAATCCACTCATAGGAATATCCGCTTCGATGATCTGTCTGCCGCCGCTCATAGGTGTCATGCCCAGTACGCGGCCTCTTCTCTTGTTCAGATCACCCATGATGTCACCGGTGTAAGCATCGGGTACCGTAACTTTCAGGGACATGATAGGCTCTAACAGAACCGGACCCGCTTCCATGACGCCCTTCTTGAACGCCTGAATCGCTGCGGTCTTGAATGCCATCTCAGAGGAGTCTACCGGATGGTAGGAGCCATCGTACAGTACTGCCTTGACACCAACTACCGGATATGCCGCCAGCGGTCCTTTGCCTACAGATTCCTGAATACCTTTTTCCACTGCCGGGAAAAAGTTCTTCGGTACTGCTCCGCCTACAACTTCTGTTGCAAACTCATAGGGCTTCGTCAGATCGCCGGAAGGTGAGAAACGCATTTTTACATGACCGTACTGACCGTGTCCACCGGACTGTTTCTTATACTTATATTCCACATCGGACTGCTTCTTGATAGTCTCTTTGTATGCGATCTTCGGCTTGGACAGCTCGATCTCTACTTTGTATTCGTTTAACAGACGGCTGACCACAATATCCAGGTGCTGATCACCCATGCCGTAAAGTAATGTCTGGCGGTTCTCCGCATCATTCACCACCCGGATGGTCAGATCTTCATGGGTCATCTTCTGCAATGCCTGGGATATCTTATCCACATCCGCCTTATTCTTCGGCTTATAGCGCATGTAGGTATAGGGAGTGGAAATATCGAACTTGCCATATTTAATAGTCGTCGCCTTGGTCGAGAGACTGTTGCCGGTTCTCGCTGCTGTCAGCTTCGCCAGTGCTCCGATGTCTCCGGCATGCAGTTCACTGACTTCGATAGGCTTATTGCCCTGCAATACATAGATTTTACCAATCTTCTCTTCAATATCACGATCCACGTTATACAACAGATCATCGGTTTTCAGTACACCGGAGTTTACCTTGATCAGGGAGTATTTTCCAATGAAAGGATCCACGATGGTCTTCCAGATATAAGCAGATTTAGCCTTGGCAAAATCATAATCCGCATGGTAGATCTCGTTGGTCTTCAGATTGATACCAGCTACTTCTCTGTTCTCAGGGCTGGGCATGTATTTGATAATATCATCTAACAGTGTGTACATACCCTGGCACAGAATGTTAGAACCCATGGTCATGGGAACGATGCTGCCGTCACAGACATTGGTACGGAGTGCTGCACGGATCTCTGCTTCAGAGAAGGTCTCTCCGCCAAAATACCGCTCCATGAATTCTTCACTGGTCTCGGCTACGGCTTCCAGTAAGGTATCACGGCAGATCTGCAAATTCGCCCGGCTGTAATCCGGTACGTCACAGGGAACAACTTCCTTACCCTCCCAGCGGTTACCACTCTCGGTGATAACATTGATGTATCCTACGAATTTCTCGTTTTCACGGATCGGCAGATGGAACGGTGCCATCTTCTTGCCGTACAGGTTGGTCATATCTTCGACTACCTGACGGAAGGAAGCGTTATCCACGTCCATGTTGGAGACATAGATGAAACGGGGCAGCTTGTATTTCTCGCAAAGTTCCCATGCCTTCTGGGTGCCGACTTCGATGCCGGACTTGCCGTTAACTACTATGATGGCTGCTCCTGCGGCACTGACTGCCTCTTCCACTTCTCCCACGAAATCAAAATAACCCGGTGTATCAATAATATTGATTTTGTATCCTTCCCACTCAATGGGAATCACGGAGGTACTGATAGAGAAATGACGTTTCTGTTCTTCTTTACTGTAATCGCTAAGGGTATTGCCGTCATCTACCTTGCCCATACGGGAGGTGATACCGGACAGATAAGCAAAGGCTTCTGCAAGACTGGTCTTGCCACTGCCGCCATGGCCCAGTAATACTACGTTACGGATCTTGTCTGTTGTGTAAATATTCATATCCCATCCTCCATTTATTCTGCATTTTGGGTATTTTGTCCAGCCGTTGGATTGGATTTTTAACCCCTTATGTGTATTTTACTAAATATATGTTGCTATTACAAGTAAATATTGTTAATTATTTCATATTTTTCTGAGTTGTCAGAACTTTACGACATGGACAGGTGCACAAGACAGGTAAATTGAGAGTTTACGCGAGCAATGAGCCGCGCATAGGCATAGTGAAGACAGCGATGGGCGCTTGC
>NZ_JBOKRY010000055.1:0-18962 GCF_051972595.1 Simiaoa sp.
TGCATAGGAAATGATATCTTTGAGATAAATGTGTCAACCAATATTGACAATATCACATCAAGTAAACTGGAAAATAAGTCGAACACTTGTGATAGCTTACCGGAGTTTCACCTGACTATTGAAAGCTGCTACGATAACCCTAACGAACCTGTTGCAGATCAGAGTTATAATGTTGGTGACCCCAATTGGAATGACTAAATAATCCGCTCTGTCGGGCGACGGTAAAAGAAAAAGCCGTCGCCTTTTTTACAACAACGCCGCCAGATACTTTTCAAACACTACGCCCTCCTGCACGGGCGTTCCCGCCTTTTCACTTCCGGCGATGCACAGACCTACGAAGTTCGCTGCCTTCTGCACGGAGGTTAGCAGAGTCTCCCCGCGGACGGCATCGGCGGCGAGAATGGAGGCGAAGATGTCTCCGGTGCCGGGGCGGGAGGCTCCGGCAATGGGGGTGGAAACAGTGGTATAGACACCATCATCCCACAGAAAGTTCACCAGAGAATCCCCCTGGCGGATCCCGGTGATGACAATGGAAGCACCAGAGGAACCATTGGAGACAGCGCCAACGGAACTCCCGTCAGAACCACTGGCAGTAATGCCCGTGGAGGCTTCGTCGGATGTAATGGAAGCTGTTTGACAAATGTCAGCCAGTCGCTCACATAATCCGGACAGCTCCTGCATCGTCCATTCCCCATCCTTCCAGGGAGTGCCGGTCAGCAGGCAGGCTTCCGTGATATTCGGCGTGATAATATCCGCCAGAGGCAGCAGAGCCTTCATCTTCTGAACATGCGTCTCTGTGATGGAGGAGTAGGCCCTGCCGTGGTCTCCCATGACCGGATCCAGCAAAAACAGGGGCGGCCGGAACATTTCCACGAATTCCCGTACAATGTCGATCTGCTCTTCATTTCCTAAGAACCCACAGTATAACCCATCGAAGGTAAGTCCCAGTTCGTTCCATACTTTTATATAATCTCGCATATGAGAGGTGTAGTCATCAAAATGGCAGAGAGGAAATCCCAAATGGTTTGATAGAACAGAAGTAGGCACAGGGCATACCTGTACCTTCATTACGCTGATCACGGGCAGAGACACGGTGGTGGAGCAGCGCCCAAAACCGGCAATATCGTTGATCATAGCAAGGCGGGGAACGAAATCCCCGCCTTTATGAGCAGTAGTATTACAATTGTTAGCATTACATTTCATGGAATAATCCTGCTTTCTTCAGTGCCGGACGAAGTGCCAGATAAAGGACGGTTGCCAGAACAACTGCCCAGACAGCATTAAAGGCAGTAACACCGGTTGCAATTTTTGCCAATGCCTTGGAAATATCCTGAGGCACCCCTAACAAATATGTCTTATAGAAGTACCCTACCAAAGGATCGGCTACAATATTAAATGCCATACCGCAGACAGAAGCTAAAATAGTGACACGAGCCACATATTTTTTCGGATGCTCAGCACTCAGGTGGAAAATCTTGTGAGCTACCAGACCTACGATCAGACCGATGCACAGTTTTAATAGGAAAGTCTTGGGAGCACTGGTTACATAAGCAGTAGTCAGGTCAGCGATGGTCATACCCACGGCACCGGCAAGTCCACCCCAGTAACCACCCAGAAGCAGAGCAGCCAGTACACAGAAAACATTGCCGAAGTGCACTGCGGTTTTTTCCAGACTGCCGGGAACGGGAATGTCAAATTTCAAAAAAGCAAAGCCGATGTAGCAAAGAGCCGCCAATAATCCTGCCTGAGCCAGTCTGGTTACATCCACTTTTTTCTCTGCGGAAGGAACGCCTGCAATCGCATTATACAATCCCTTGATCGTCAGCAAAATAGCGAAGAATACAAGAACCAGGCTGTAAGAATAAGGGCGTTCTGCGGAAAGCTTCTCATCGGACAGTGTGGATTTCTGAGCGGATAACTCATCTTTCTGTGCATTCAGGGCATCCAGATCTCCGGTTGCGGTACCTGCGTTAATTGCTTCAATGGACGCACCTACTTCTTCTAACTGTGCCTTGACATCGCTTAACTGGCTGCCATAAGCAACGGACTCTTGATAACTGTTATTGTGGGTAATGACTGCCAGGATAATTCCCAGGATCAGGAGAATGGCTCCCGCGATCAATACGCCGTATGATTTTTTCTTTTCCATAATGATGATCTCCTCTTTGGGTTTCTTTTTCATAATTCCCATTTGTTCAGTGGGATATGTTAGAATTCAGTGTATAGAAAAAGTGGCTTGCTTAAAAGAGCCAGAATGTGTTTTTTTTACCATGCCAGTTTACACATAAAAACCATACATTCTGCAGGAAAACAAGATTTCCTTGACAAAGTCGGAATTTCTGTACTATATTTCTTATTAGTAGTTTGTAATTATTCAGAGCCTGTAAAGCTTATCAAATGAGTGTCGAATGCTTGCATTCGTAAGAACAATTGATAAGCTTTATAGGGCGAAGTAACCACATGAGCAAAAGGAAAGCCTCGTAGAGGCGGTTTTGCGAATGGGGTTCTGAATAGTTACAGTAGCTTTTATGAAAACAAAGGCAATGACGAAGAGGAGTACACATATCCCCTTACCAGAGAGAGTGGCTGCATGTATGCGCTGGAAGGCTGCTTCAAGACAGGAATGTGGAAGGTAGCTTCCAAGCCGGAGAGCCGAGACCGGATATTCCGGGCGTAAGTTCTCACGAGTTATCCCCGTTACCGGATAGGACTTTGTAAGAAGTCGCGAGGCAGCGCAAGCTGTGAACAAAGGTGGTACCGCGTTAATGACGCCCTTTGCTGACGAGAGTCGGCAGAGGGCTTCTTTAGTTTCAGGAAAATTTAAGGAGGACAAAATGAGCAAAGAATTAGCCAAGACCTATGACCCAAACGGCATAGAAGACAGACTGTATCAGAAGTGGCTTGACAAAAAGTATTTTCATGCGGAGGTAGATCATAGTAAGACTCCCTTCACTATCGTGATCCCGCCCCCAAATATCACCGGACAGCTCCACATGGGGCATGCACTGGACAACACCATGCAGGATATCCTGATCCGTTATAAGAGAATGCAGGGCTATAATGCACTGTGGCAGCCCGGTACCGACCATGCAAGTATCGCTACCGAGGTCAAGATCATCCAGAAGCTGAAGGAAGAAGGCATCGACAAACACGATCTGGGTCGTGAAAAGTTCTTAGAGAGAGCCTGGGAGTGGAAGAAGGAATACGGCGGACGTATTATCGAACAGCTGAAAAAGCTGGGTTCTTCCTGTGACTGGGACAGAGAGCGTTTCACCATGGATGAGGGCTGTAACAAGGCAGTCACCGAAGTATTCGTGAAGATGCACGAAAAAGGCTATATCTACAAGGGTGCCCGTATCGTTAACTGGTGTCCCGTATGTAATACCTCCATCTCTGATGCAGAAGTAGAATATCAGGAGCAGGCAGGACATTTTTGGCACATCAAGTATCCGTTGATGAACGAGGACGGAACTCCCAGCACCACAGAGTTTCTGACCTTTGCCACTACCCGTCCCGAGACCATGTTAGGTGATACCGCAGTAGCCATCCATCCCGATGACGAGCGTTATACACATCTGCATGGCAGAAAGGTACTGCTTCCTATCGTAAACCGTGTGATTCCTATCGTTGAGGATGCTTATGTAGACAGAGAGTTCGGTACCGGTGTCGTTAAGATCACTCCGGCTCATGACCCCAATGACTTTGAGGTTGGTAAGCGTCATAATCTGCCCGTGATCAATATCCTGAACGATGATGCCACCATCAATAAAAACGGCGGCAAGTTCGAGGGCATGGACCGTTACGAAGCAAGAAAAGCCATCGTGGAAGAACTGGATCAGATGGGCCTGTTAGTAAAGATCGAAGATCATGTACACAACGTAGGTACCCATGACCGTTGTAAGACCACCATCGAGCCCATGGTAAAGGACCAGTGGTTCGTTAAGATGGATGAGCTGATCAAACCCGCAAGAGAAGCAGTAAAAAATGGCGAGATCAAGCTGATCCCCGAACGTATGGAGAAGAACTACTTCAACTGGACGGACAACATCCGCGACTGGTGTATCAGCCGTCAGCTGTGGTGGGGACACAGGATTCCCGCATATTACTGCGATGACTGCGGTGAAGTAGTCGTAGCCAAGGAGATGCCGAAGGTATGTCCCAAGTGCGGCTGCACCCACTTTACACAAGATCCCGATACCCTGGATACCTGGTTCTCCTCTGCACTGTGGCCTTTTGAGACCCTGGGATGGCCGGAGCAGACCGAGGATCTGAAGTATTTTTATCCTACCGATGTCCTGGTAACCGGTTATGATATCATCTTCTTCTGGGTTATCCGTATGATCTTCTCCGGATATGAGCAGATGGGAGAGAAGCCTTTCAAGACCGTACTGTTCCACGGACTGGTACGTGACAGTCAGGGACGTAAGATGTCCAAGTCTCTGGGCAACGGTATCGATCCCTTAGAGATCATCAGCCAGTACGGTGCCGATGCACTGCGTCTGACTCTGATCACCGGCAACGCACCGGGCAACGATATGCGTTTCTACTATGAGAGAGTAGAGAACAGCCGTAACTTTGCCAACAAGGTATGGAATGCTTCCCGTTTCATCATGATGAACATGGAGCAGGCGCTGGAGAAGACCGGAAAAGATATCACCACCCCTGCGGCAGCAGATTTGCAGCCCGTAGACAAGTGGATCCTGTCCAAGTTAAACACTCTGGTAAAAGATGTGACCGACAACATGGATCACTTCGAACTGGGTATTGCCGTACAGAAGGTATATGACTTTATCTGGGATGAATTCTGTGACTGGTACATTGAGATGGTAAAACCCCGTCTGTACAGCACCGACGATGCAGTCAGCCAGAATGCGGCACTGTGGACCTTAAAGACCGTCCTGATCGACGCTCTGAAGCTGTTGCATCCTTACATGCCGTTCATCACCGAGGAAATCTTCTGCACCATTCAGAATGAAGAAGAGTCCATCATGATCAGCAAGTGGCCGGAGTACAGCGAAGATCGTGCATTCCCCGCAGAGGAGAAGGCTATCGAAACGATTAAGGAAGCCGTTCGCGGTATCCGCAACATCCGTACCGAGATGAACGTGGCACCCAGCCGTAAAGCAAGTGTATATGTAGTCAGCGAAAATGACGAGATCCGCAGGATCTTTGAAGAGGGTAAGCTGTTCTTCGCAAGTCTTGCTTATGCCAATGAGATCATGATCCAGGCTGACAAGACCGGCATCGCAGATGACGCGGTATCCGTAGTGATCCCCGGTGCAACCCTGTACATCCCGTTTGCGGAGCTGGTAGACATCGCACAGGAGATCGAGCGTCTGAAGAAGGAACAGAAGAGACTGGAAGGCGAGCTGGCTCGTTCTAAGGGAATGCTGTCCAACGAAAGATTCCTGTCCAAGGCTCCCGAAGCGAAGATCGCAGAGGAGAAGGAAAAGCTGGCAAAATACGAGCAGATTATGGAACAGGTGACAAAGCGCTTAGAGCAGCTGACATAAGATGTTTTTATAGAATATTAGGAAAAGAAAAGCTGTATGTTCTGTGGGACATACAGCTTTTTGCTTAGGCATTGGCACTATTTTGTTATCGGGAATACAGCATGGTAGTGCTGTCCTCATAGACACAGGTCATTCCCATATTTTCCAGTGTAAACCGGATACTTCCTTCCGGATGAACCAGAATATATTTTGCTTTTATATTGTCCGGATCATCATAAAAGTCCTGATAATCAAGGCTGACCCCGGCTCCGGCGGGAACGGCGAACAGAAGACCGTAATAGGTGGAAACATTTTCGTCCGGGCTTGCGGCTTTGCTGTCTGCGGTGGGCATTGCCACGACATTTTCATAGGAGATATCATCGGATATCTGAATGATCTTGGAGAAAGTCTCTTCCAAAGAATCCATATACGAAGAGTAACTTTCCTCCGCATAAGGAAGTCCATCAGCACCCTGCGTCTGCCAGATGGAGAACAGGCATATGGCAGCAAACAGAATTCCCCAGAAAAAATGGGATTCCAGGATCAGAACAACTGCATTTACGGTGAGCAGAGCTAAAATATGTCTTGCCCCCACACCCAGCTGATACATTTCGATAATGCTGATAAGAATCAGGGAATTCCCGATTAATGTAATGATATATATAGGAGGAACCGCCTGCTTTCGGATTTTTCTCAGAATGCATATGACTGTCATTCCGAATAATTCCAGACCTAAGAGGAGATAGTACCAGCCGACTCCGCTTCCCTTATAACGCAGGGCATACCAGATCAGACGAAGAATTTCGATGATGCTGTCGAAAAGAGACAGTAACATTCCTGAAAGCCCGGCAGAACGCATTTTATCGAAGGCAAAAATATTGTTAAAATACACAGAACAAAAATAATGGTTATTGATAAAAAATAAACCTATGATCGCAACAGCCAAAAACGGAAGGGAGAAGATCAGCTTCCTGTTTTTATCCTTTACGGCTTTCCACAGTGGGATCAGAAATAAGACTCCGTAATAGGGTCTGGCCAGGGTTAAAAGGCAGATCAGAAAAGTACATAGAACCAATACGGCGGAATCTTTACGGGGAGTAAAGGAACGACCGGCTAGCGTACGCACTTTATCGGATAATAAGTATTCAGCACATGAGGTTATCACAACTAATTGTAAAATAACAGAAGATTCTACTACACCCGAGAGTACATAGCGGTTCAGGAACTGATTTGTGATCCAGAATATGGAAATAACGCCAAGGCTTTTTTTATCGGGACGTAGAAAAATATAGATCACGAGAAAAGCCAGCATGCTGAAGAGAATATTGGCATAAACCGGGGAACAGTAATTCCAGCCGAAGAAAAATCCGAATATAACATAAGGGATCAGAGGCAGCAGTCCCCATACTCCGAGAGAGCCATAGAGAGCCCGGGACTGGTTGTAGCCAAAGTAGCCGCGGGGCATACCATAGGCGAGGATCCCTTCGATCTGTTTGTAGTAGGTGATCTCATCACTCCAGCCACCCAGAGGAATATAAATATCACTGATTAATTTTCCATCCCTGAAACAAAAAAGAATGGCGGAAAGAAGAGGGACCAACGTGAAAAGCCCCCCACATAATATTTTTCTAAACCGTTTACTGTTAAGTGGATGAAGCATAACTTATTTATAAATCCTCCTGTTAATTCAATTCGTTGTTCACCAATTATGCTGGCATATTGGCGGGACTGGGCTCATTATATCATAAATTTGGATTTCCGCATAGAAGAAAGATGAGCGCCCGCATTAACTGCATTGACAATAGAACAGAAGGTGTTGTACACTCTGTCATGAGACAAAGCAGAGTTATTGGATTTTGTAGGGATGATTAGATTATGAATAAAAATGCATCATCGTATGAGGAAGCGGTGGCATATCTTAACGATATGCCCCGCTTTACTGTCAAAAAGGATAACAGGGATTTCAGGTGGTTTTTAAAGAAACTGGGAAATCCGGAGCAGGATCTGCGGATCATCCATGTGGCGGGAACCAATGGAAAAGGCTCCGTCTGTGCCTACATGAGTTCGATTCTGCAGGAAGCAGGCTATCGCACGGCCGTATTTACTTCACCTCATCTGGTGGATATGCGGGAGCGGTTTACCGTCAATGGAAAAATGATATCCGAAGAAGCCTTTTTACAGGTTTACCGTGCAGTAGGGGATGAGCTGCAGGAGGGAGAAGAGCCCCCGGAATTTGTACTTAATTTTTACGAATATCTTTTCTGTATGGCATTACTCTGCTTTGCAGAAGAAAAGCCGGATTACTGCATCATTGAGACCGGACTGGGGGGAAGACTGGATGCCACGAATTATGTGGACAATAAGCTTTTGACCGTCATTACGAGGATCAGTCTGGATCACGTACAGTACCTGGGAGACACCACGGCGAAGATCGCTGCGGAAAAGGCAGGGATCCTGCGCCCGGGTGTTCCGGTGGTGTACCTGGACGGGGATGCGGACGCCAGTGCGGTAATTTGCCGTAAAGCGTCAGAACTTGATGCCCCACAGATACCGGTGTCGAAAAAGGACTATACTTTCCTCGGATTTCGGAAGAAATACATTGATTTTTCCCTGCGCTCTGAGTATTATAATTATATTAGTCTTACTTTGCACACCATTGCACGCTACCAGATGGAGAATGCAGCGTTGGCGGTTCGGGCCGTGGAAGTGCTGTTTCGCAGTACGGATACGGAGGAGAACGGCGGCAGGCTCTGTGCAGGAGCCGGGTGTCCCACTGTGGAAGAGATCCGTCGGGGAATCCTTGGCTGCTTCTGGCAGGGACGTATGGAAGAGGTGCTTCCTGAGGTGTATGTGGATGGTGCGCATAATGACGACGGCATCCGGGCTTTTCTGGATACCGTAACAGAAGATGGCCATGCGACAGGCAGGAGACTGTTGTTCGGTGTGGCTGCGGATAAGGACTGCAGGCATATGATACAGCGGGTGATCACGTCGGGATTGTTCGACCATATCGCTTTTACCCATATGCGGACGGCGAGATCTCTTTCACTGGAAGAATTCAGAGATCTGCTGGCAGCTTATCCGGGACATTATACTATGTATACGGAAGCGGATACGGCACTGCGGGAGCAGCTTCGGGAGCAACGCCCCGGAGAACGTCTCTATATCGCGGGCAGCCTGTATCTTGTCGGGGAAATAAAGGAGTCTTTGGACTATGATCAATTTTGAAGAAGAACTGAAGAAGTTTCATCCAAGCCTGGAAGTGGAAGATGCGGAAGAAGCCATCTACAATCAGGATCTGACCGATGCGGCGGATCTTTTGGTGAAGATGATGAAAGAAGCTGAAGAAAAAGAAAAGAAATAGGAGGGAAAGCATGTTTTGTTATAACTGCGGCTGCCATCTGTCAGAGCATGATTTCTGTACATCCTGTGGAGCAGATGTATCCCTCTATAAAAAGATCATGTGCATGTCCAACCGTTTCTACAACGACGGACTGGAGAAAGCGGGAGTACGGGATCTTACAGGTGCGATTAACAGCTTACGGCAGAGCCTGAAATTCAATAAAAACAATATCGAAGCCAGAAATCTGTTAGGACTGGTATATTTTGAGACCGGAGAGGTTGTTGCGGCTCTCAGCGAATGGGTCATCAGCAAAAATATGCGTCCCGAGAAAAATATCGCGGACGACTATATCAACATGCTGCAGTCCAACGCTTCCCGTCTGGATGCCATTAACCAGACCATCAAAAAATACAACCAGGCACTGGTCTACTGCAATCAGGACAGCAAGGATCTGGCAATTATCCAGCTGAAAAAGGTATTGTCCCTGAACCCGAAGTTCATCCGGGCACATCAGTTGTTAGCGCTGCTCTACATGGACAGTGAGCAGTGGGACAGAGCGGAGAGGGAACTGCGCAAATGCATGGACATCGATCGCAACAATACACTGACCCTTCGTTATCTGAAGGAAGTGGAGATGCAGCTGACGCCGGATGAGAACGGCAAACAGACCGGCAGACGGAAAAAAGACGATGCAGTCCGCTACCAGAGTGACAACGAGATCATCATCCAGCCATTAAATGTGAAAGAGCAGAAGAGTGCAGGCCTGTCCTCTCTGATCAATATCGCTATCGGACTGGTCATCGGACTGGCTGTAATGTATTTCCTGGTGGTTCCGGCGGCAGTGTCTAATGCCAATAATGAAGCACAGAAGACCATCACGGATATCGGTAACCAGTTAGACACCAAGACCTCCAGAATTCAGGAGCTTGAGACACAGATGGAGGCATTGCAGACAGAGAACGATACCCTGAATCAGGAGCTCCAGGGATATGTGGGAGCCGATGGTACATTGCAGACCATTGATAACCTGTTGGCAGCAGCTACTGCCTATCTGGAGAATCAGGATATTACACAGACGGCAATGAACCTGGAGACGATTTCCGCTTCTGTGAATGTGGATGATACTTCCGAAGCTTTTCAGACATTGTATAAGACATTGCTTGGCCTGATCGGACCGCAGCTCTCGGCGCAGTATTATGAGACAGGCTATAATGCTTACCGCAGTGAGGATTATAAAGCGGCTATCGAGAATCTGTCCAAGGCAGTCATCTATGATGAGACGAACAAGGACGCCTGGCTTAGTCTGGGTAATTCCTATCGCAAGAGCGACGACGCACAGAATGCCATCGCTACTTATGATAAGATCATAGAGCTGTTCCCGAATACCGAGACTGCCAGAAGTGCTCAGAGATATCGTTCCCAGCTGGCAGAGAATACCGCACAATAGGAATTTGCAACATACCATCAGACAATTACACACAACACACGAAAGAGAACTTGTTACAAGAGGCAGGTTCTCTTTTTTTATAGCAAAATGAAGAAACGCTGTGCAACAGCAGAATGAGAGGAAATATGGAAGATTTTCAAGACTTTCAGATCATTGATAATTGCCTGATGGTGCGTATGCCGGAGGAAGTGGATCATCACAGAGCCGCCTACATCTGCGAGGGGGCGGACAGGCTTCTGGTCAGGGAAAATGTGGAAAATGTAGTGTTTGATTTTGAAGATACCCGTTTTATGGATTCTTCGGGGATTGGAATTATTATGGGACGATATCGCAAGATTTCCTGCTTCGGAGGTCATGTCTATGCCATCCATACAGATCGGCAGATCCAGCGTATTTTCCGAATGTCCGGGCTCCACAGGATTGTAGAAATCCTGCCGGGGTAAGAGAGACAGAGCAAAGAGATTGTCGAAAATATGGAAAATATGAAAGAAATCATGCAAAAAAATATGAAAAAAGGTGCAATAGCAAGCGCAGAAATGAGGAAAACATGGTAGCAGAGAGGGAAGAAGTGCAACTGACAGAGAAAAGAGAGGATCCGCAGAATAAAACACAAGGGAACCGGAATGAGATGGAGATCGTATTTGATGCGATTTCCTGCAATGAGAGCTTTGCCAGAGTGGCGGTGGCGGCATTCATCACCCATCTGAATCCGACGCTGGAGGAACTGGCGGATATCAAAACTGCAGTGTCGGAAGCGGTGACCAATGCCATTATTCACGGTTACGAGAACCTGTCCGGGTACAGCAGACATGGGGAAAGCATTCCGGCGTACAGTATTGTTCATCCGGGAAAAGTGCGGATGCGCTGTGTCCTGGAGGGAGATATGTTATCCATCGAGATCACAGATCAGGGAAAGGGGATCGAGGATCTTAAGAAAGCCATGGAACCGCTGTTTACCACGAAACCGGAACTGGAGCGTTCCGGCATGGGATTTGCCTTTATGGAAGCGTTCATGGATGACCTGGAGGTGGAGAGCACACCGGGGAAGGGCACAAGAGTACATATGTGGAAGAAAATGCGTTGCGGAGACTGGATCGGAAAAGAGGACTGAGACATGGAAGAAGTATCAGTACTCATCGGAAAGTCACAGAGCGGGGATAAAGAAGCGAGAGAAGTACTGATCGAGAACAATTTAGGACTGGTGCACCACATTGTAAAGAGATTCCTGGGCAGAGGGTATGACCCGGAGGATCTGTTTCAGATCGGGGTCATCGGTTTGATGAAAGCCATTGATAAATTTGATCTGAGACTGGACGTGCGGTTCTCCACCTATGCCGTACCCATGATCACAGGAGAGATCAAGAGATTCCTTAGGGACGATGGACTGTTAAAGGTCTCCCGCACGATTAAAGAGGACGGACTGAAGGTGAAGCTGGCAAGACAACGGCTGCAGAGCAGACTGCACAGAGAACCGACGCTGCAGGAGCTGTCCGAGGAAGCACAGCTTGGCAGGGAGGCGATCATTCTGGCAATGGAAGCCGGAGCAGAGGTGGAATCCCTCAACAGCAGCTTGGGGCAGGAGGATGGCAGCGAATTGTGCCTGGCGGACCGGGTAGTGGCGGCCACCCATGGCTGCGTAGGTGCCAGCATTGGCAGCAGCGGAGCTGTGGAAAATGATGTGGAGAAGGACAGGCTGTTAGACCAGATGCTGCTGGCACAGCTGCTTGGGGAGCTTCCGGAGAGAGACCGGGAGTTGATCCGCATGCGCTATTTTCAAAATAAGACCCAGGTGGAGATCGCCGGGATCCTGGGGATCAGTCAGGTACAGGTAAGCCGTCTGGAGAAAAAGATACTGCGGGAAATGCGGGAGATGGCCGGATAAATCGAAATTTCATTAAGAATTCATAAACATAATTTTCCCTCTTCCTTTCCGTCGGAAATTCGATTATATTATATAAAGGAATGTAATGATGCCAGGGTCAAAAGGTCTAAGCCCATATGAGCTTGCTCATAAGTGGGTGAAAGACCTTTTGACCCGCCCCGATATGAGCATAAAAGTGGGATGATAATCCCACGATATGCGAATATTGGGTAGGATTGTGGGAGTGCATAGCACGGAACAATCCGTAGACATCAAAGTCGGGGGCTTTTGACCCCGATATCATGTAATTAGATAGGGCTGAATACTGTAATTTTAGAGAGACAGTATGAAAAAGGAGAGCAGGGGTACTTATGAAAAAACAAAATGAAAACGGACGGATCTCCGAGGATCGTCTGAGCAGGGCAAATAAGCGTAAGAAAAATAATACGTTAGCATCAATCCTGGTGATGACCGGATGTCTGTTAGTACTGGTGCTGGTAACATATGTGGCAGGAATCCTGTATTCCTGGATCGACAGCAAGTTCCAGGATAACGCCAACGATCTGGCAGCGGCAGCGGAAGCGGGCGGTCAGACGGAGAGTGCAGCAGAGGCTGCTAAGACTTATACGCAGGAGGAAGTGGATGCGCTGATAGCGGAAGCAAAGCAGCAGGCCGAGGATGAAGAAGAGAACAAGATCCTCTCCGGGATCCGTGATGGCCTGACCTCCGGTACCACCATGGTAGAGACTTTACGTCCCTACTATCCGGATGAACTGGTGGTAGTGAGCAACGGAACTTTTAATTTTGTTCCCATTCGTGACGACTTGCAGAAAAATGACTATGTATTGGAGAACCTGAACATTTTGGAGGATGGCGAAGTGCAGTATATGCAGGACGGCCAGGTGGTATCCCACAAGGGAATCGACGTCTCCAAGCATCAGGGCAATATCGACTGGACGAAAGTCGCTGCGGATGGTGTAGAGTTCGCATTTATCCGTGTGGGCCTCAGAGGCTACGGTACCGAAGGGAAACTTGTGGAAGACGAGTATTTCGAACAGAATATCAAGGGTGCTCTGCAGGCAGGCATCAAAGTAGGTGTCTACTTCTATTCCCAGGCGATCACGGATGCAGAACTGTTGGAAGAGGCGAATCTGGTATTAGAGAAGATAAAGCCTTACAATGTTGAGCTTCCCATTGTCTACGATGTGGAGAAAGTAAGCGGCGGCAAAGGACGTGCCAATGATCTGAGCGTGGAAGAGAGAACCCGCCTGACCGCTCTGTTCTGCCAGACTGTTCAGGATGCCGGTTACAAACCCATGATCTATCACAACATGGAGATGGCTACGCTGATGCTGGATCTGGGACAGCTGGAACAGTACGATAAGTGGTTTGCTTACTACAATGATGATCTCTATTATCCGTATGCCTATAAGGTATGGCAGTACAGCGAAAAAGGCGCTGTGGACGGCATCAATGAGGAAGTGGATCTGAATATCTGGTTCGGGGACTTCTAAAAAATAAAACGATAGTGGTATCAGGCGGAACCTCTCTCAATCAGGGAGGTTCCGATTTCTATTTTTACAGGAATATCGAATCCTCCTTTTATCATATCCAAAAGTCTGCTCAGGGATGCTTCCGCCATGCAGGATGGATAAGCTTCGATTGTGGAAAGACCCGGATGGGAATTCTCTGAATAGAACGAATTATCGAATCCGACGAAAGCGATATCCTCAGGTGTTTTATAACCTCGAGATTGAAAAGCCATCATTGCTCCGACTGCCTGGGCATCCGTATCGGCTATATAGCATCTGGCAAATTGGTTCTTATACATCAGAATATCATTCATATCAGCTTGGGCACCGTACATATTAGGTAGCGTGATATTGATATCACTGTTCCGTACAGACATCCTGTATTTCTCCAATGCTTGAGCATACCCTATAAAGCGTTCTTCGTAATTATACAGTCTGAGTGATGACTGCAGGTATCCCGGCTGACATTTGTATTTTTTGATCAGATACTCTGTCGCAAGGTAGGCACCTTGAAGATTATTCACCTTTACACAATTGACCGGTACAGTGTTGAACCAGGTGTCCATAAGGACAAGAGGAAAACCTAACGCCAGAAAACTTTTCAGCCGGTCCGATGAGATATCCGTGCCTAACAGCAGAATGCCTGCGCAATCCGAGTACTTGATTTTTTCGAGATTGTTATCAAAATCCGCATCTTCTAAAATTTTAATGCTTTTATATTTATAACCTTTTGCAGGTATTTCTTTATCCAGACTAGAAGCGAGATAACTGAAAAACGGAGCTTCCTGGGGAGAGCTATAGCTGACGTATCTCACATAATAAATCGTGCCGGTCAATTTTCCCTCTTTTGTGGAAGTTGAAAAATCATAACCATATTCATGAGCCGCTGTGAGAATTCTTTTTCTGGTTGCGGTGCTGACTCCAGGTTTGCCGTTAAGCGCTACGGAGACGGATGCGGTTGACAGATTTAATAATTGGGCCAGCTCTTTTGCGGTAATTGACATATTGTTTTGTCCCTCCCATGATATGATTAGGCTGATTAGGCAACTGTTAGGTGAAAAATACCAAAAATATAATTGAAATTAGCAATTATATATTGTAATTTTACAATATCCCGGGAAGAAAATAAACTATAAAATTGGAGGGCATTCATTTTATGACGTATGTAAAATTGATATTATTTATCGTGGCAATATTGATTTCCGTACTTGGCGGTAAAAAATTGAAAATAAATGCGGGATTGATTGCCATTGGCTTTGCGTTTATTTTTGGCGTGACAATTACCGGACTTGGGGTTAACGGTGTGGTAAATTTGTTCTCAGCAAGGCTGTTTGTCAATATGTTTTTGGTTACGTTCTTTTTTGGTTATGCGACAGCAAACGGTACGATGTTGAGCATCACAAAGTATTTGTTTAAGAATTTTAAAGGTGCACCCTGGCTGTTACCGCTACTTTTCTTTGCAATACCGTTTTTAATGGCTTTTGCAGGTGCTTCCACAGATTCCATTATTTTATTTTTGACTCCGATCGCATTTGCATTTATTATTGAAGCAAAGCTTCCTCCCGTACTGGCATCCATTTTGCTTTGGGCAACTTGTGCAGGCTCATGGGCACCCTGGCTTACCAATTATGCTACCTTTTCTTCATGGTTTGGCGAATCCATCGGAATGGAAGCCGCAGAGGCAGGATTTACAAAGCTCTTTATTGTAGCCTGTGTCATCAACATTTCCTTTATGCTCATTTCTTACATTGTACTTGGAGGATGGAAGGTTAAAACGTCGATGGAAATTCTCGGAGACGAAAAAATTGAGATTACTAAAGAACAGAAAAAAACCATGTATATTATTTTAGCGGTAATTGCTGTACTTATTATCCCTACTCTGATTCAGTTGATTCTTCCGAATCCCGTAACGGGATGGATGAAAGCAAATCTGACTATTCAGGTTCTTTCGGCACTTGGAATCATTGCAATGCACCTGACCAAGGCAGCAGATACCAATGATGTAATTAAGAATCAGATTCCATGGGGACTGATTATCATGGTATGTGGTATGGCAATGCTGATGGGAGAAGCAGGAAACTTAGGAGTGACCGAAACAATTTCAGCCCTGCTAGAGTCTGGATCTCTGCCTGCTTCGGCGATTATTCCTTTCATTGCAGCAGTATGCGGATTTTTAAGCCTGTTTGTATCCGGTGGCGTTATTACACCACTGATTATTGCACTGGCACCGGCACTTGTTTCTTATGGGGTATCCGGCGCAGCAATTATAGTTGCATCACAGATGGGTATGATTGCAACCAGTATTTCTCCATATTCTATGGGAGGCGCAATCTGCATTACCGGCTGTCCTGAAAAGTATTCAAGCAAAGTCGGAAACCAGCAGTTGATGCTTGCAATTATGATGGGGGTTATTGTAACGTTACTGGCAGTGTTTGGTGTATTTAATTAAAGGAGAAGATGTATCATGCCAATGATAGAAATAAGTGAAGGAGTACATATTCATTTTGAAGAATATGGAGAAGGGGACAAGACAGTCATTTGTTCTATGATTGATTATCCAAGATACTCTTCCATCAGAGATTTGTGCAAATTTGGCTACCATGTATATCTGCTTACAAACCGTGGATTTGGAAAATCAGATCATTCAGATATTGATTACGGTGCCGGATGGTGGGATATCTGGGCAGGAGATGTGATCCACTTTGCAGATAAAAAAGGGATTGGCAAATTCGTCTATGCGGGAGATTCCCATGGAGCGGGAACGGGATGGCATCTTTGTAAGGATTACCAGAACAGATTGAATGCATTCGTTGCAATAGTTCCGGGGCCCTATAATCTTGATGAGGGATTTGTATCCTATAGAACGAGAATTTTAAGAGGGGAAAAAGTAAAGCCAATGGAAATTCCACCGGAGACTTTTGAAGATCAGGCAGTAATGGAAAGAGCGAGACGGGATAAGGAATATATGGCCGTAGAGCAGCTGGATCATCAATCACCGGAAGAAAAGAAGCTCGATTATAAGCGTCCGCTTTTAGATTTACAGAATGAGGCAAATACACAGGCGTTTTTAAAGGGGATTACAATTCCCACGCTTATCATCGGTGGAACGGAAGATCCCATCTCCAGACCGGATCTTATGCTACGTACGGTTGAATGCATTCCGCACAGCAAGCTTCTTTTATATCATGGCTTTTCTCATAATGAACCCTGGAGGATTTTTGTGGAAGAAGTGTCTTCAGAGATTGCATTCTTTTTAAATAATGTTTTTGAAAATGAGGGACATTATTACAAAAAGATAATCAATGATAACTGATAACCGGGGAGGAGGGATTCTTAGAATCCCTCCTCAGACTGTAGACAAAACGCTTTTGGTCAGCACTCCAGAAGCGTTTTTCTTGTTTTCGGTTCAAAAAGTGTGTACTTGATCAATAATAAACACTTTTGGGCTCCCCTTTTTCCCTTCCTGGCTATCATCTTTGCCAGTTTTTTCAGATTCATGCAGGCAAACGTAAGCCCGACTTTCATTTCCATCCGGGCTTTTCCTATCATCTGTGTATAGCGGAATCCGTGGTTTTCTTTTGCTGTTCCGAAGAGGCGCTCTACGGTCTCTTTCCGTTGCGCATACATTTCCTTCATCCCAATCGTATGCCGGATATCCTCACACTTTTCCATGTACGGCTCCCAGATATTATGGAACTGCGTCAATGTGGAGTGACAGAATTTCAAGTTGCCTGTGACCCCGGCGTGGGGCTATACGCCGCAGAGATCATCAACACGCTGAGGGAAAATGACCAAGCCCTTCGTTTGATCTGTGCCCTGCCCCACGAAGGGCAGGCTACCAAGTGGACACCGCAGTTGCGAGACCGTTATTTTAATATGCTGGCGAGTTGCACGGACATAATCTGCATCGCTCTCCATGAGCAGCCAGACGCCCAGTTTTCAGCCTATCAGCAAATCATCAAGCAGTCGGAGGTTTTAATGACTGTCTATGACCCCGACCTTTCCAATGGCAGTGCAGAAGACAAGGCCGTGGCCTATGCCCTTGCGCTGGGGAAGCCGACTCTGGTGATTCACCCTCAAACACGGAAAGCCCGTTGGGTCAATATGCCGGAAAACGCAACTGAATAGCTCTTACAGATGCGGTAAAATATCGGTACTACAATTTGGAGGTACTGATATGTCGAAAAAACACCCCGCTGTAACGATAACCATGATTGACAGATATTTGACCCACTTACGGGAGCAGGAGCGGTCTGCTGCTACACTTCAGAAATACAGGCATTACCTGAATGAACTCTGCGGCTACCTGCACAATGCGCCGCTGAACAAATCTGCACTGATCGACTGGAAAGAACTGCTTATCAGCAAGTATGCTCCAGCCACGGTGAACTCCATGCTTATCGCCGTCAACGGCTATCTTCGATTTTATGGCTGGCAAGGGCTATCTGTGAAACTGCTGAAAGTGCAGAAAGTATTATTTATAGATGAATCAAAAGAGCTGACGAAAGCAGAGTATGACCGTTTGGTGCAGGAAACACAACGGAAGAACAACGAGCGCCTTGCCCTTGTCATTCAGACCATCTGCGCTACGGGTAGGCCGTTAGACCGGTCAAATATCTGGCGAGATATGAAGGGCCTGTGCGAAAGTGCTGGGGTAGCGCCAGAGAAGGTCTTTCCCCATAGCTTGCGCCACCTGTTTGCCCGCACTTTTTACTCGCTGGAGCGTGATTTGAGCCGTCTCGCTGACATTTTGGGACATTCCAGCATTGTCACCACCCGCATTTATACGGCAGAGAGCGGGGCTATTCACGCACGCCAAATGGGGCGATTGGGACTTGTGATAACATAGTTTGCGTTCTGTGGTATACAATCTCATATTGTGAGATTTATCGCAGTTCAAAACACCGTCGTAGCGCAATTCCTCACAAATTGACGTAAAAAATCCGAGGTAATGTGACAGGTTATAGATTCTCGTCGATTTTGTGAAATAGCCGTTGCAAACGGTATACTGCAATGCTATAATTTCAGCGTAAAATTAGTGGATATTCAGACGTTATGCAATAAAGTACCACAGAACGCAAATTATGAGGTATTCTCTGCATTTTACGTCTTGTTTTTTGTTCATATGCGCTGTTCATCAGTGCTTTGACTGGTTGATAGCGTTAAATAGGAGGAGAAATCAATATGAAAAAACGAATCCTAACAGGGTTGTTAGTAGCGGCAATGCTACTCGCATCATTGCCAACAGCCGCATTTGCGGCGGATGATACGAATGCTGAAGCACCTG
>NZ_JBOKRY010000056.1:0-17241 GCF_051972595.1 Simiaoa sp.
GCCCCAATGCGGGCTACGGGGATTCGATAGCATTTCTTAATTAACTCTCAAGTTAGTTTGGTGTAAAAACCTTAAAAACAATGAATTCCGTACAAAAAAAGTTTCTAAATCAGGAATTTTTGTACGGAATTTCTTCATTTTGCACGCTCAGCGAAAATAACAGCTTTTTACATGGCAAAATCTCATGTTTTTGTATTTTTTTAGAAAATAATAGCGTTTTTAATACAAACAGAATTCCCCGCGTAACTTTCCATTAACTACGCTTGGCAGCATGTTCCAGATAGAGGAAAAATGCCACATTCAAAACAATGCCCACTGCCGTAGAGATGGGGGCTGCGAGGCCGATATTGGTGAGGCTTGCGTCCGGCTGGATACTCATGTAGTAAGCGAAGGGAAGGCGGACGAGAAGGGTCTGGATCAGTCCCTGGAGCATGACCCACACGGTCTTGCCATTACCATTAAAATATCCCATCATGCTGAACAGCACAGCAGTCAATAGCGTCTCCGGTGCGAAACCTTTCAGGTACTCATAGCCTCTCTGCACCACTGCCGCATCCGCGGAGAAGATGCCTGCCAGCAGGTTCCCCCGGAAGAACACCAGTACAAAGGCGAAGCATCCCACCAAAAGTCCGATGCCGATACCGGTGAACATGGTCTTCTTCGCCCGTTTCTGTTCTCCGGCACCTACATTCTGTGACACGAAAGAAGAAGTGGACTGCATCAGTGCACTGGGGATCAGCATGGCAAAGTTAACGATCTTGCACGCCACGCCGTAGCCGGAGGAAGCTTCCAGTCCCAGGCGGTTGACAAAGGCGCACAGTGCCAGGAAAGAGCCTTGCGTCAGGCACTCCTGCAAAGCTAACGGCAGACCAATCTGCAGGAATTTACCGCACTGGGGATTCCAACGAAAATCGTATCTGGTAATGGTAAAGGGCAGTCCCTTTTTCACAAGGCGTACAATTGCAAACACTACGCTCAATGCCTGGGCAAAAACAGTAGCCAGTGCCGCTCCCATGGCATCCATGCCCAGTCCTGCCACCAGTACCAGATCACCCACGATATTGACAATGCATGCCACGAAGACAAACAACAGCGGTGAATTGCTATCGCCAAGTCCTCGAAAGATCGCGGACAATACGTTATATGCCACGATAAAAAAGATTCCCGCACCGCAGATCCGGATGTAAGCTGCGGTCAACTCTACCGCCTCTTCCGGTGCCTGCATGAGAACCGCAATAGGCCGGGCAAAAACAACCATGACCACAAACAGCACCAGTGAGATCACTGCAAATACAACACTTCCTCCGCCGATGATACTGCCGATCTGCTCCTCCTTCTTCTCTCCCAGATACCGGGCGATCAGCACAGTAATCCCCATTGCCAGCTGAGTCACTACGAAAGTTACCAGATTCAGCACCTGGCTGCCGGTAGAGACTCCGGACAATCCCGAAGTGGAGCCGAACCGTCCCACTACCAGCAGGTCTACCGCACCGTAAGCTGCCTGTAAGATTAAGGCTCCCAAAATGGGAACCATGAAACGGAGCAACTTTTTCAAAATGCTTCCCTGTGTAAAATCCATCATGTCATTTTCTTTATTTCTCAAAGTTCTCTCTCCTCTCGCACATTACCTGATAAAAGGTCTCTATGGTCTGTATCATAGTTTTCGCATCTGCTTCGGAAATGCTCTCCAGATACGGTGCCAGACCGGCAAAATAATTCTCATTATATTGTTCCGACAGCTTCCGTCCCTCTTCTGTCAGAGAAATATAGGTGATCCTGCCGTCTTCCGCCGCATTGGTTTTCCGCAGATAACCCTTTTCTTCCATTTCTTTTACTGTCCGTGTCACGCCGGGACGGGGGATATTCAGATAGTCACTGATATCGGAAATCTTCACAGCAACACCCTGTCTCTCCTTTATCTGGATCACATCCAGGAAATGAATATAGGAAGGTGTCACGCCAGAGGGCAGCGCAGGAAGCATCTCCCGGATCCGTTTTGCCTGATAGCAGGCATCCAACATTCGTTTTATCGTCTGAACCGTCATTTTTTTCCTCTCTGATATCTTTTTCTATCCCATATTATGTCTTTATAGTTACCTTTGGTAATTATTATCGGTAATTATATGAAAACAATTTTAATTTGTCAATACGATATTTTCATAAACACGAAAACATATACATGAAAACAGCAGACTCTTTTGGGAGAATCTGCTGTTTTTTCCTATGGACTTCATTTTTTGTTTTTCTTTATTTTCTTTATTTCAATTTCAAATCATACGATTTTAACTTATATAACTGTTTACGCATCCGATCTGGCATAGGCGTTTTTCATCTGCCCACTGAGTTCGTACAGGACTTTATCCAGAGTATCGGCTGCCTCACACTGAAGCATCCCCGCAATCTTTTCGTTGGCCTCTTCCTGTAATTTTTTACGTTTTTCCTCATCAGTCTCCTGCTCCAGCAATGTATCGTAACGGTTCAGGATCTCGTGACTTTTCGCTGCCACCTTTTCCTGATAACGTTCGATATGGAACACGGATTTGCTATAAGAAGCATCTGCCATGGCTGCGACCATACGACTCATCCAGTAGAAGTTCTCGGTGGAGACTTTTCCGGTGGTTCCGGACAGGTAGCCGGGTGTCGTATCAATGTCAGTGTAGAACGGAGCCAGCACATTAAACGCATTAGATGCAAACGCCAGCCACTGCACCGGTTCTGCGTCCGGGCGCATCTGGATCAGAGTCATGACATCATTACGGTTGATGCCAATGGAACGATATGCTCCACACATGGATTTATCCCCATACGAAGCATACGGATCATAGGGGGTTCCCTGATAATGGGAAGACAGCACGTATTTTACATCCTCCACCGTGATCTTCTTCTCAGGCACCATGCACCAGGGCAGATCATCCGAAAAAGGATTGTAGTCCGCATCCGGACCATCCCAGACGAGTGTCCGAGGATTCAGAGTCCGCAGCATGTACCAGGCTCTTGCGGTATTGTATACATGGTCGGAATCGTCATGGCTGCCAAAGGCATATCTGGCAGAAAAGCTGCCGTCCTGCGACAGATCCAGATGATGTTTTTCGATAAACTCTCTCAGATCCGCAGAGCACATATGATTCTCCTGTGTGCTCAGGGCATCCTCCAGATCAAACGCATCGATCCCGAACTGGTTCGGCATCACCACATAAACATCATCCGGCACTCTGCGGGCAATCCAGTGATGACCGCCGATCGTCTCCAGCCACCAGATCTCGTTTTTATCAGAAAAAGCAATCCCGTTCATCTCGTAAGTACCGTATTTTTCCAACAAGCTTCCCAGCCTCGTGACACCTTCTCTGGCACTGTGAATATAAGGGAGCACCACAGATACAATGTCCTCCTCACCGATACCTCCGGGAATCTCTTCTGCACCGTCCTTCGCCGGAACATATTCCACCAACGGATCTGCTCCCAGGACTCTGGCGTTGGAAGTGATGGTCTCCGTGGCAGTCATGCCCACACCTGCCGCATTGATACCGTGCGCCGCCCAGATGCCTTCTCCCTCCAGCGCGTTGGGCACTGCGGTATAACGCAAAGCCTCCTCGGGCAGATCAATCTCCACATGAGAAAGCACGGATCTATATTTTTTCGGCTGTTCTTCCGGATGTACCACCACGAATTTCTTCGGGGTAAACTGTCCGGAGGGGGAATCATCGTTCCGGGCGATCATGGTAGATCCGTCATAAGATGCTTTTTTTCCTACTAATATGGTTGTACATGGCATAATCATTACCTCCTGCTATTATGCTGCAAAAATTTTTCCGCGAGTAACGGAAATCTGTTTCCTGTTTGGAACTTTACGCCAGCTTCTGTCCATTCACCACAACATTCCGGATCGTCTCCGGTCTGCCCTGCAGGGGCTCAAGCTTCGTAAACTGGCGGCAGCCGGTGACTTCGATATTTTCCATAGACAGATCTCTGAAATACGGAATATCCTCCTCATTTTCCATGGCAATGGTCTCGTTACGGTTCAGAGAATTCAGAACATACGACATCGTAAGGATCACAGCCTCACCCTTAATCTCGCTCATATGAATATTGCGGAGTGTGATGTTTTCCACCACGCCGCCGCGTCCCAGCGCACTCTTCATGCGGACACCCACATCGGTTCCCACAAAAGTACAGTTCTCCACCAGAATATCTTTTACCCCACGGGACATCTCGCTGCCGATGACAAAACCGCCGTGTCCTTCATTCACCAGGCAATCATGAATGTAGACATTGCTGCAGGGACCTTCGATCCTGCGGGCAATGGCATTTTTGCCGGATTTCATGCAGATAGCATCGTCACCGGTCTCGAAGGTGCTGTGATGAATGTGCACATTGGTGCAGGATTCCACATCGATGCCGTCACCATTCTGTGCATAGTACGGATTACGGATCTTCACACTGTCCACGGTAAGGTCCTCGCAAAAATAGGGATGAATATTCCATGCCGGAGAGTTCATAAACGTTGCGCCCTGTAACAATACCTTTTTACAATAACGCAGACTGACCATCACCGGACGGTAAAAATCATAATAAAGTGCCGCAGCAGCCAATGCCTCTTCGTTGGTTCCCTGAATGTTGTGGCGATTACCTTCCAGAATGGACTCAGTAGGCATCCAGATCGCAGTCTCCTTCGTCTCGATCACATAAGGACTGATCTGAAACAGCGCATCCCACTGTTTTTCCGTCATCTTGAATTTCTTGATCGGTCGCCATTTATCACCGCTTCCATCAATGATACCTTCTCCGGTGATTGCGATATTTTCCGCATTTTCCGCTGTGATGGGAGACACGGTACGGATGCAGTCCTGCCCTTCGTAACTGGTAATGCGCAGGGGATAATCCTCTTTTGATTTGATGAATTTTAACATAGCCTGACTGTCCAGGTGCAGATTGACACCACTTAACAGCCGGATCGGAGCCACTGCCCAGATACCTGCGGGAACTCTTACCATACCGCCGCCCTGCTCCGACACTTCGCAGATCGCGCGGTTAATGGCCTCCGCATTGTGTCTGCCGGTCTCGATCTGCAAATCGCCGCTCTTCGCGCCGTATTCTGCTATGGACACCTCCCGGTCCGGGAACTGGGGAATTTCTACTTTATAATTCTGATTATACATGGTTATTGTTTTCTCCTTTGAATATTTTCATGGATACTTTCACATTTTCTATGTTTCTGATTCTAGCGTGTTCCGTTTCGGACTTCCACCCGGTTTTTGCGTTTTTCCGAAGGGTTCTACTGCTTATTTGTGCCCTTCCGCGCAGATCCAGTCCTCGCCGTCTTTTAAGTGAATCCGTACCTCTTCAAATCCTGCATTTTCCAGCAGTTTCCGGAATTCTTCCGGTGTGGGATTAAACAGATGGAATCTTTGAATGTTTTCCCGCACCTGTTCCGGCAGATCCTCCTTCTGGTAAATGTCGGCCACCAGTAAAAAGGTTCCCTGCTCCTTCATTACCCGGTAGACTTCTTTCAGATTCTCCGCGGGATCCGGCCAGAAATAAAAGCTTTCCACCGTAATGATCTTGTCAAAAGCATTGTCCGCAAAGGGCAGTTTTTCCACTGAGGCTTCCACGAGATCCATTTTTCCCTGCTGCAGTGCTTCTGCATTGGTTTTCCCGGAAAGCTCCAGTGAAGTGGCGGAATAATCCACTCCGGTCAGATGTCCGTCACGCACCTCTTCACTCATGCGTTTCAGAGTTGCTCCTCCACCGCAGCCGATGTCCAGAATCCGGTCATTCTCCCGGATCTTCCAGTGTTCCAGCGCCCAGCCGGTCACTGCGTAGTGGCTTTCGTTCATGCGGCGCAGCATCTTCTCCCCATCCTCCCCGACCGGTTTCCCGGGGTTGCCGGAGATGGTGATCTCCTGCTGGGTGCGTTCGTTGGTGGTTAGGTTTATGGTATTATTTTCTGTTTTTTCAGTCATGATCTTTATTCCTTCTTCCAGCCTCTTTCTTTTTGGATCTTTGCGGTTTTCTTTGCAATTTTTACTATCTCTATTATAATAGTAATTGTTTATAATCATGTAAAGGGCAATCCCGTTATTGAGAATATCTCTGAATAAGGGATTTGGCAAAACACCCGATACAAAGTACAATCTGCGAAAGCATACGCCGGAAATGCAGTGGAACGCTTGCAGGTTACGGAAAGGCATACATTTTTTATGAAATATTATCTTGCCCCCATGGAGGGACTGACCACTTATAATTTCCGCACTAACTGGAACCGCTGTTACGGCGGAATGGACAAATATTTTACCCCTTTTATCTCCAATCGGCACATGAACAGCAGAGAACGCAACGATGTGCTTCCGGAACATAATGTGGGCATGTACACCGTACCGCAGATCCTGACCAATAAGGCGGAGGAATTTCTGTCGCTGGCAGAGCAACTGGCCGGATATGGCTACCATGAGGTCAACCTGAATCTGGGCTGCCCTTCCGGAACAGTGGTAGCAAGAAACCGCGGTGCCGGATTCTTAGGTACGCCCCGGAAACTGGAGACTTTTCTGGATGAAATTTTTGAAAAATGTCCACTGGATATCTCCATTAAAACCCGCATCGGCATGGAATATCCTGATGAGTGGGCTCCGTTACTGAAAATATATCAAAAATTTCCCATGAAGGAACTGATCATTCACCCCAGACTGCAAAAGGAAGGTTACAAGGGGACACCCCATCTGGAGGCTTTCGCAGAGGCGGTGGAAGCCCTGCAATGTCCTCTGTGCTATAACGGGGATATTACCTCTCCGGAGTCGCTAACGCAGATTCTTACGCAGCTTCCCAGTATCGATACGGTCATGATCGGCCGGGGAATTTTGCAGAATCCGGGATTATTGCAGGAATTGAAGGCTGCCTCCACGGAGAGTGTTGCGCTCCCGTCTTGTGAAGAGCGACTGGCTGTCCTGAAGGAATTCCACACTTCCCTCCTGACCGGTTATCAGGAGATCATGTCCGGCGATACCAATACGCTCTATAAGATGAAGGATTTCTGGACTTTCTTAAGCCACAGCTTCGAATCTCCGGACAAATACGTAAAAAAGATCCGCAAAGCCACGGATGTCAGTGACTATAAGCTGGCCGTCAATGCGTTATTCCGGGAGTGCGCATTGCAGTCGGAGAATTCTTGATCCTGACATCATCCCATACCTTTATTCCCCGGTGTCGAACTGTTCTCCTTCGTTGGCGTCTTCCATGACGACCTCCGGCTCCGGGATGCCTGCATTTTCCACATAGCTGAAATGAATGACCGCCTGTGGCCAGTTGAAGCTGATCCGGGCGGTCTTCTGCCGCTCCTCGCCTGCCTTGCGGATCAGTTCCAACAATTCCTGCAGGACTTCTCTGGTCAGATAGCCTCCCCGCCACTGGAACGTCATGGCCCGGCCTTTTTTCGCCATCTGCTGTGCTCTTTTATATACTTCTTCCGTTTTCGTAAAGGAAAGTTTTTTCTCCTTGTAATAAAAATGATCGTTGTCCGGACAGCCGGGTGCCGGGGCGATCAACGGTTCATGATCCCGGAACACTGCTTTATCTCCCAGATTGAAATAGTCGTAGCGGATCTCTCCGGGTGCTTCCGCATTGCCCTGATGTTTTCCCAATGTATTGTCAAATGTGGCATCCAGATGGTAATACTGCCCGCCGATCCGCACAATATTCCAAGTGTGACGGTACTTGATCCCTTTCTCCGGATTGTTGCCGCAGATAGCGATTACACACCACACACCCAGCGCATCACAAAGCACCTTCACCGATTTGGCAATGCCCTCGCAGACACCCACGCCCTGTCCCAGCGGTCCGATAATCTCATGGGAATAGGGCTTTTTCAACTTATCGTAGGTGATATTTTCGCAGATAAAGTCGTGAATGTACTTCTCTTTTTCCCACTCTGTGAACTTTGCGGCAGGTCTTGCCAGCTTTTCCACCCGGGACTGCATGGCTTTCTGATGTTCTCTGATCTTATTTTTCTCAAACAGATACTCCGGCACGAAGATGATGTTGGGGGAGTCCTGATAATATCTATACCGATAGCTCACCACCCAGAAAATCTCCGGGTGATCCAGCCGCAGCCGGAAAAATACGTCATACAGTTCCTCTGCCGGGATCCGAGGCAGCTGAATCTCATCTGCCAGCGCCAAAACTCCCTGCTGCATGGCGTGATAGGCGGCCTGCTGGGGTTTGTTCATTTTCTGATAGTAATATGGTTCCATGGTCGTTTCCTGTTCTGTTGTTTTCATCTGTCTTATTTTTACATTTTAGCAGAAGGTTTTTCTTTTGGGTGGATGTTTTTGATATTTTTTTGAAAACTTTTTTGAAAAAAATTTATTTCTTATGCAACTTTTCTGAAGACTGTACAGTCTAATCATCAGAAACCTGTATGAAATGGTTTTATTACGAAAGGAGTTTTATTATGAAAAACAAATTTATCTGTGCACTTTTAACTACTGTAATGGTATTATCTTTTGCTGCCTGCGGCAGTCAGGGAAATGGAGCTGCTGCATCTGCAGAAAGCACCGTAGCTTCCGAAAGCCAGGTTACAGAAAGCAATACAGAAGCCACTTCTGAGACCGCATCCACCGAAAGCACCTCTACGGCGGAAGGCGCCTATGAAGACAACTTTGCAGTTCCCACAGAGGATGCTACCGCTTTCGCTAAAAAAATCCAGGATGCCGTAGCCGCTGAAGACCTGGATGCTCTCGCTGATCTGGTCAATTATCCGGTCTATGTTGCTCTGGGCGATGGCAGTGTGATCGAAACCAAGGAAGACCTGATTGCCTTAGGTGCAGACAAAATCTTCACCCCTGAGCTGAAAGATTCTATGGCTAATGCTGATCTGTCCGAATTAAGCCCCAGCATGGCAGGCTTCACCCTCTACAGCACCGGTGACGGTCCTAACATCACCTTCAATGTTCAGAACGGAGTACTCGGCATCAGCGGTATCAATTACTAATCATTTTCGTACAAATCGGGGGAGCCTTTCATCAGGCTCCCCTTACTCGTGTCGAAACTACTGTTGTCAACGGTACCATAGTGATGTCTATATTACCATCTGTCTTACGCGTGATCAGCGTGGCTCCCCGTTGGATATATTGCTTCGTGATGCCGGAATATCCCAGATAATCAATGGACATTCCGTAAGTCATGCGGATACCTTTATAGGTCAGTGACAACGTATTCAGATGATCGTGTCCACAGAAGATCCATTTCAGCCAGCCGTTATCCACCGCTTTTTCGAAAAAATGGGGTGTTCGGTTCGATATTCCGAAATACTCATCCTTTTCTCCGATACTGCCATGTTCATAGATCACACTGTGATCACCTAATTTCATCTTCTCGTAGGCTTCCTTGAACTCCGCGGGCGGCATGTGGAAAAATGCCATAGCCGGTACTTTTCTCTCGTTCAACTTCTGCATGCACCAGTCCGTTTGGTCCTCATGAATGCAGTCGAAACCACTGAAAAACCAGCCGTCGCCGTACATGTTAGAGTCCAGTTGGATGAGTGGCAGGAGAATCCTGCCTTCTCCATCGATCAGATCCAATACAAAATTCCCGACGCCTGCAATGGGATTTTGAGGACTGTGCTCATATCTTCCTTTGGTAAAAACAGCGTATTTTCCCATTGCAAAAATCTCCGCCAGCTGCTCCTTATTACAGGCGGAACCCATCTCACAGTCATGATTACCGAAGACAAACGTATAGGGGATCTGAAAACCATCCAGAAACGCTAACAGCCTTTGTGCCTGTTTTCTATTATTCATCGTCCCGCTTTTGGGGAAAAACGGGAACACGGAATCCCCGGTCAGGACGATCAGATCCGGTCCCGTCCGGCGGATCAGCTCCGTCACCGCTGCCAGCGCCAGTCTGTCCTTTTTCCCGGAAAACATGCCGAAACCAAGGTGCAGGTCTGTCAGTTGTAATATTTTATAATCTCTGTCTGTCGGGATGCAAAGGGAAAAAGTCTCTTCGTCCCGAATTTGAAAATTTTGAGAAGTATACATAGGAATCTCTTTTCTGTCACTCAATCTGTTTCACTATTGTATTTGAGTTTTTTTGAAATCAGCTCAACGGAATCAATGCGCCGATTGCAGACAGCAGCGTAGACAGCACCATCAGCACCTGAAACGGTACCGCGCCGATCACACCGCAGATAGGACTGCTGCCGGCTTTTTTCCTGGACTTTCCATAGGTCAGCACCAGCATGATGCTCACCAGTACCACAACGCCACTCATGATCCGGGTCAGAACGATAAAGCTGTTCACTCCAAACACGGCAAACAGAATGCAGGGAACCGTAGCGATCAGCCAGCTGATGCGGTTGCCGCTGCCGATCTGCTCATGAACCACATCGCGGAGGGCGAGAGTATTGCTCCAGAACGTAGTAAGTAAAGCAAACAGGGAAAATACGCCTGCCAGGATCATCGCCCAGGTACCGATGCTCTCTCCCAACTGCATGTATGCCAGTTCTTTTTCCAGCGTTCCCTTGGTTCCCAGGAGAACCGTGCCCGTCACGATCAGAACAAACACTGAGGAAAGCCCAAAACCGATGAAGATGGAGCGGCGGATCTGTTTCGCGTTGCCATCCAGACCTTTCACCACCTGGATCACTGCCTGATTAGCGGAAGTGGCGAATACCACCATACTGTACAGTGCCAGCAGATTGTTCCAGTGGAACTCTGCCCGTTGCAAAGAATTCAGTGGATGCATAAATGTGCCTACCGTCATCACTGCCACAATTCCCATGAGGACAATGACTGCGTACTTCTGTGCGATGCCTACTGCTTTCATGCCGATAAACACCACAACTCCGGCGATCACATAGTACAAAACCTGCGCCGCCACGAAAGGCATTCCGAACCAGTTCACAAAAATCTGTGCTCCGCCGTTGATATTGCCGCTGACACCAATCATAATTGCCAGCCCATAGACAATAAATACACTCCAGCTGAAGATCTGCTTCATTTTCCCATGAAACAACTCTCCTTCAAAGCTCTTCACCAGCTGGACACCACCGTTATTGTAAGACAGCTCGGCAATGATCAGGTGCAGGATCACGTTCACGCAATAGGCGATCAATACCATCCACATGACATCCAGCATGCTGTTCTTCGTGGCAAGATACGGAACGGCGATGATGCCGGTGCCGATGCTGTTGCCGACGATCATGCTGATGGCTTCAAAGGTCGTGAGATGGGCTTCGGATTGGATGGGTTGAGACATAGAGGGGCCTCCTTTGTAAAAATACTGATTTTATAAAAGTTTGGTAGTAAGTGCTTCCTGCAATACTTTTGAACAGTTGATTCCACGTTTATCAGCAAGTTTGGACATCCATGCCGGAAGCGAGACATTTTTTCGAACCGCTTTGGTGTCAGTCATGCTGCGATATTTAATCGTATCTGCCTGGATGATCGTAAGGATATCTGTCGGCAAATGAGGAATCTCTGCCTGGGGTGTAGGCGCATTCGGAGTAATTTCTTCATCCTCCAGACCAACAAGACAAAGATTCAATGCATCTGTAATAAGTGCAATCGCTTCTGTCAAAGTCGGTGCTGTTGTAATACACCCGTCCACATCCGGAACCTTCGCATAGAAAGTGCCGTCTTTTTCGGTAATAACAGCAGTATATGTGTATTGCATATCATTTACCTCCTTCTATATTTGCTTCTTTATCAGTGCATTCTTTCTCCTTTTATATTATACACAATTTTACACAAAAGCAATTGTAAAATATATTTTTACTGTAAATAGTACTTTATCTTTGTTGTATTAGTAATTCAAAATGCTATTTGGAAATACGAATAGACTCTGCCAAAATTGAACCTAAAAAATCAGACCGAAAAGAATAATATGAAAATGTTGCAATTTAATTCATAGGAACTGTTCGGCAGGCGTACCATTCTCCTGCATCTCTCGGGTTTCCCCTGTCAAGCCAGCGGCGTGTGGACGGGTACGAAATTTTCAACCTCGAACAGTTCCTTGATTGCTTGTAATAATAGCATCTATAAAGCTTGATGTAAAGGTACAAAAGTTCTTTTAATTGAGTCCGCTATTCCTTATGTTCCGGCAACATCCCTTTGATCTTCACGCCACTCAGATCCACATCCAGCACGATCTTTACCATCCAAAAGAACAGCAACAGTACCAACATCGGGATCACGCAGGAAGTAATGATCATCACGGCAACCGCCTCGATAAAGTGATTCAGGGAATTGTCCACCTTCTGTACCAGATCTTCCGAGGAAACAACCACATTATCTACAACGTTAGATACAGATTCCTGCGCATTGGAAATGGCATCCTTTGCCCAATCAAAGATATTAGTAACAGAGCCGGTCGTGCTGTTGTCCTTTTCCTGTGTATTCTGTGTCGCAGTTCCCGTTGTGCCGATTCCGGTTGTTTCCGTCGCATTAGTGTCATCCACCACGCTACTGTTTTCCAGTATGTTCTGTGTGTTCTTGGCATCTTCAATGGTTGCTTCGATCTGGGCCTGATAGGTATGACCGATGAGGTCGGAGATCTTCACACTGGCGGGAACCACGAGGGAGATCGCCAAGCCAAACACCGCCAGTTTTGCTGCCAGTTTTCGCACGGTGGCATTTGCAAAGATCAGGTTGAATATCCACAAGCCGCAGGCAATCGGAATCAGGTAGGTAAATGCCACATAGCCGGTAATCGTCACAAGATATTTTTCCAGATAGATAGCGCAGAGAACCACCAGCAGATATCCGCTGACATCTGCCATTTTCTCCGCGATGGGTGTTGCTGTGTCGCCCGGAAGCAGGGTGATCAGCGCCGAAGTCACCGTGGATGCCGCCGTCAGCTCCATGACAGTCTGTTTTTTCTCATCCAGAGAGGCAATGGTCTTCTGATGATTCTCTGGTGCGGAGGCGTATTTTCCAATGACCGTTACCGATAAAATGGCAACCAGTAATAAGATCACTGCTATGATACATTTTTTATATTCAAAATTATTTTTCACGTTTGAACCTCCCTGTGTTCTATTTTTTCTCCGAATATTTTTTCAACAAATCAGCGTAAGTATTAACGGTTACATTGTTTTACAGTCCTGATAATGTTCTCATTACCAGATCTACATCTTTATTTTCCAATTCCTGAATAATATGTAGATATGTTTTCTGCGTAGTTGTCATACTTGCATGTCCCAGTCTTCTAGCTACACTGGCAATGGATACACCCGCAAATAAAAGTAGCGACGCATGCGTATGACGAAGACCATGAATAGAGATTACCGAGATTCCACACTCTTTACAGTGTCTGGCAAGTACATCATTTACTGTGGAATTATATATTTTTTCCTCTCCTACAAAAATAGGTTTATCCTCCGGTAAATTTTTAACCAGTTCTGAAAATTTCACTACTATTTGCCAGTCTATCTGTATTTTTCTTACGGATGATTTATTTTTAGTGGGCAGGAATCCTCCGTCCCCCTTATAATCCCATGTCTTACTTACAGATAATGTCTGCCTCGCAAAATCGAAATCCGCCGGTGTAATTGCCAGTGCTTCGGAAAATCGCATACCCGTTTTTGATACGAGAAGAATAAACCAATCCCAATTTGGTTCCTCCTTTATATCAAGATGTGCAATCAAAGTATGAAGTTCAAACTGGTTCAAATACTTAATTTTCTTTACTCTTGGTGTCTTTCCTTTAATGATTGCTTTTCTGGTAGGATCTCTTTCAATTAATCCCTCATCTACTGCATCAAGAATTGCCCCCTTCAGTTGATGGTGAAAATCCAGGGTTGTTTGTCTCTCATGCTCTTTTGCATAATCATTTAAAAGCTGTTGATAGGCATTTCTTGTTAATTCTGATACTTTCAACTCCGGAACAAGCTTCTCCACCCACTTATGTGTCATCTGATATTTTGCCAAAGTTGCTTCCCTGATGGCATCTCTTTTGTACACTTCAATCCATTGTTTATAATATTCGCAAAACAGTTCTGTACTGTTCATATCATTAAGCATAAGCTGCCTCCATTTCTTGTACTACTTACGCTGATATGAACAGTACAGAATATTAATTGTTTAGTAAGGGTTTTACCTCCTCGTCCAAAGTCTTTTTTAAGTCTGCGATTAACATTGTATAATATTTAAACTTGGGAATTGCCTGCTCCTGCGTAGCCTTATAACTAGGGAAATCTGCCGTTATCTTAATAGCATTCTCATTTGGAATTTCTCCATTGCGATAATGCGCTGCCGCATACATAACATCATCTTTTGAAGCACACCATGTAATACAAAATTCAGATACTACTTTTTCTATACAGTTGTGCTTCATATTCTCTATGACATTACGAATAGACTTTCCCTTATATCTGTCTTCATCCAGTTCAATATCATATACCAAGTCAGACATAAGTGCTGCTACCTTAGGATTCTCTTTGCTCAAATCCCCTATATATTGCTTCACTTCCTCAATTTGTTTCTGACGCTGTTCAGGCGCAACTTCTTCATCGTCACTGGGTGTTACAATGTTCTGAATCAAATTAATAATGTACTCATAGTCAATCTTGGTATGACTGTATGCCATAAGCTCATAATCCATATTAATCGTAGGTTCTTCGTCACCGCCTTGAGGATCATCAGGCTTCGGCTGTACCTCTTCTTTCACGTTCAAATAATGTGCCACATAATCTTCATATTCGTCTTGTGTTATACCATATTCTTCTAACATGCTGTCATCATACTGTGTAAAGGATTTCAACTGTGCAAACAGCTTGTCAAAATTCTGGAACATCTTTATAAATACAATCTTTTCTTTCCTCGACATTCCGGGAATCTCTTCCGGAGTCTCTGCCGAAACTCTAAGTGCCTTCAATGCTTTACGAAATGCCGGTTCTATTTCATCCCACTCTGCCACTAATGCCGATTCCGTACTGCCTGCAGAATAGAGTTTTACTGCATTATCTACACTTTCCTTAAACAGCTTTGGTGCCTGAAATGTAACAATTTGACCATACGTCTTATTTTTATCATAGATACGATTGGTTCTGGAAAAAGCCTGAATCAAATCATGTGGGCCCATAGGCTGCCTATCAATAAATATAGTAGACATACAAGGTGCATCAAAACCTGTTAATAATCTGTCTACAACAATTACCAGATCCAATTGTTCATTTCTGCTCTGAAACTTTGGATCCTTTCTTGCCAAACGCTTATTCAAATTTCCATTATAGCTCTGTATTTGAGCAAGTTCATATTTTGTACCAAACATCTCATTATAATCATCTAATGATTCCTGCATCTTCTGCTGGTTCACATGAGAACCTTCTTCATTTTCCGTAACGGAATACGTTATTGCAAATTTAGGAAAATCCGGCAAAACCTGCTTTATTCTTTCATCTATCTGTAATTCTGTTTCTCCATTTTTTACCCTTTTGAGCAAATCATAATATTTCTGTGCCATCTGAATGGAACTGGTTGTTAATAGTCCTTCATATGTTTTTCCTTTTCCGTTCTGGAATCCTAATTTGTGATATGATTTATTTAAAATCACATCCAGTACACTGAGCATATGTGCTTCACTTTCATATACACTACTATCAGTCTCATCTGTCATATTTTTCGGTCCATTATGTTCTACCTGAAATCCCAATACTGCATTATCATGGATTGCATTCTGAATCGTATATTTATGTAACTGTTTTCCATATAATTCTTCAGTGGTACGTGGCAAATCTCCCATTTGAGGATATGCATTTTCTGCGAATCTTGGTGTCCCGGTAAATCCATACCATAATGAATTTCTAAAAAATCTTTCTATCTCTCTTTTCGTTCCAGGCGTCACCGCTCTGTGACACTCATCTACAACAAATGCAATTTTGAGATTTTTTATTTTATTATATTCTGACGATCCTTCCTCCAATTTTTTCGTAATAAGTCTCTGTAATTTTTGAATCGTTGTCACAATTACCTGACGATCATCTGATTTTAATTTCCTTTTCAGATCGAAAACATTGTCCGTTTCATCCACATCAATAATGTCATTATTCGCATATGCCTGAAACGCCATTGTGGTCTGTGTATCTAAATCTTTTCGATCAATCAAGAAAATAGTTTTATCAATCGTTGGAATATCCATCAACAAATTTCTGGTTGCTTTATAAGACGTCAAAGTTTTTCCCGATCCAGTTGTATGCCATACATAACCGGACTGTCCTGTTTTGGACGCATCACGAATAGCCTCTATCGCGTGTATCTGATAGGGGCGGAGTAAAATCAGTCGCTTGGCATCTTCATCCAAGACTGTATATCTTGCTATCATCTCATGTGCTTCCGGGATTCGGAGTACACTCTTGGCAAAATCAAGATAATCTGAAACAGGATTATTCTCTCTATCCAGCCATCCACTAATGAATTTGGGATTCAGATCTGCATCACTTGCTGCGGAGAAATATTTCGTATCCACGCCGTTGCTGATAACAAACATTTGCACAGCCGAAAAAATACCTGTAAATTTACCTTCACCAATATACTTTTTAATCTGCCAAAATCCATCCATGTAAGAATGTTGCTTGTTCTTTAACTCTATATGTATCAAAGGCAAACCATTAATCATAAGGGTGACATCAAATCTTCTGTTCTGTTGACTATCCTCGTCCGCCAGTGCTCTATACTGATTAATCACCTCATAAACACTACTACCTCCAGCAATATGTTCATGATTCATCACTACCAAATGGAGTCTCTCAGTATCTCGCTGTACATGAACCATAACCTTTCCGTTTTCGCCAACCAGCCATTCTCCTGCTTTATAGAATGAAGAAAACTGCAATTGGTTCTTCACCTGTTCAAATTCAGAATCAGACAAATGGTCCCCATTCAATCTCTCTTTATTATTCTGCTCCAGAATATATCTAAAATTATTCCAAAGATCTTCCTCTGTTTTTAAATCATTCCGGTAAATCCATTGTGAATCCCCATAAATCAACTGTTCAATAAGTTTTTGTTCTATTACTGCTTCTAATTCCGCCATAGCAACCTCCCAACACAATTAACTTGGATTTTTCAACGTGTTCTTTTACCACCTATATCTTGTCTGGTTTCTTAATAGATATAAACAATTTTTATTTTAGTATACCATATCTTACCACTTTTATGTTTATTCTATATTTTATTTTGGCTTACGATTGTTTGCATCGTTTTATGGTGCTTTTAATGTGTCGGTGTACTTGCGATGGTGAAGAGTGATGAG
>NZ_JBOKRY010000057.1:0-15421 GCF_051972595.1 Simiaoa sp.
ATTCCTGATATCATTCAAAAACTTTATCATAATTACCCTCACAAATCCCGATTTTAATGTCTCTATTATACCATAATGATACTATTACAAAAAAGGAAAAAGAGCTCCTTCGAGCTCTTTTGATTCAGTTCTGTAAACTTGAATTTTCTCAATTCTTCATCTCTGTTTTTTCCCTTTTCCAATTAATTAATAGACCAATCGTTGAAATAACAAAAATTAATGCTGATGTTAGAGAAAAAATACCATCAGTAACCACAAATATGATAAACGTGGCTAATGGAATATGATTAAGAATACTTTTCAAAATTTTCATGTCCAATCCTCCTTTTTAAAATCTCATTAATCTTATAAAATATTTTGTTCTAAAAATTCCGATTTTCTCAATTCTCCAAACTTGAAGTTATCCGCATTTCCACTTCCTTATTGCCTGCTCCACTGGGTCGCCTTCATAAAGCCCGCACAGAAAGCTGAAATTGTTACTGGTTAAAGCAATCACGAATTGAAGTAGACAACTCTTCATATCCTTTCAATATTTCTTCTTTATGTGCCTGCATTTCTTCATTCATTTTTGTATAGTCCAAACAGTTCTGATAACCTGCCTCACCCCAATATAGAACATTTTTGTCGGCATTATATAAAAGTCTGTCAGCACATTCAATGGAGAAATTCTCAGCATTTTCAAACTTTATCGTCTGGTCAGCAGTATATATAATCTCGATAAAGCAGTCTGTATCATTCCAAATTTCACCTTCAGAAGTTTTTTGGATTTCCAGCAAATGACCGCCGCAATTGGAAATCTGACTTGCAAAAGAGCGGTATTGATAGGAATCAATGCTAATGCTCCGTTCTTCTCCCTCAGAATAAACATTGATTTCAGCAATGCTATTTTCGACAGCAGACAGTCCATCCGGTAGCTGTTTTTCATTGTCCCCCACTGCATAAATTCCAATCAAACAAAGTGCAAGGGTCAAACATAGTGTAACAATGGAAACAACTGCTTTTCGGCGATTTGTCTTTCTTTCGCATATGGCGGTACAGACAATATAGCCTGAAAATCCGCCCAAGGTATTGATTAGAAAATCTTCCATTTCCGCATATCTGCCGCCAAACAACTGTAATAGTTCAATCAAGAATGAGATTAAACCGCTAATAATCGCCACCTTTTTCCAATTCCCTCTACAGGAACGAAAAATAAGCGGCAACAAAAAACCAAGAGGAAAAAACAAAGCGAAGTTAAGCAATATAGGGACAATAGAACTCCCAATAAACGGAAGCAAATTATAATTGAAAGGACCATTCAGACTATAACTTAGTGTGAAAATCCCCGTTAGGTTGAGAAGCGTAACGCAGTAAATGCAGAATATTCCCTCAAACATATAATTCCATGAGATAGTTCTGCGTTTTTTGAAAAGATACAGCAACACAAAAATAACAATATAAATTATGATACCTAAGAAAAACGATTCTTTAAGTGATTGTATACCTTTTATCATATAATTCATACTATCACCTTCCCTCAAGAAATACCGATTTGTTTAACCTCTTAAAATCTTTTTCTTTACAAACATGGAAATTAACTCTGCTACAATTCCTAAGAGCAAATATCCAAACGCATATAAAATAAATGCTTTTTCTCCAATACTAAAGAACAGCCATGTCCCAAGCAAAAAGAATAGTGCTGTAATAATTGGTAGTGGCCAAAAGATTTTTATGTCCTTGCCGGCGTATGCTCCGGAACAAATTGCATAAATAGGATTCACTGCAAAAAACAGAATGAAGCAAACTGCCATGCCGCCATCACCTTTTATGAATGTAACCGCAAGCCATGGAAACACCAACATAATTACTGCTGTCGCTAACATCCAAGGTATAATTTTTTTCATGTAATCCACCCCCTTGAGCATATATCGATTTATCTATTTGCATAATCAATCAAAATCTTCTTACAACTACTACAACGATAAGCTTCACAATGAGGGATTCCTCCTGAACCTTTACTCAATTCCAGATCGTCCGATTTTTTAATGCGAAAAACTTTTGTCGGATTATCAACTGCAAAAGTAATGTCTCGTGAACTCATTAGGTATCCTCTTATCATTTCTTCACCACAATATGGACATTTCATGCAGATTCACCTCCTAGAAATTCTGATTTTGTATAACAGTAGTCTAACACATATAAATTATATTTTCTATATTGAGGTGTTGAAAAAATGGTTCATAGACATTACCTAAGATGTGTATTCATTGCCTTAAATGTACAACTACATGAAGTATAGACATTATAATATTTATAGACACAAGAACAAAATAATAACTTAACGTTTCTAAAAATATAAAAAGGCTCTCCAGATTATCTGAAAAGCCTCTTAGGATTGTATTTGAATTTGGACTACTTGATTTTCTAATTGCATACGCAATTCGTGAAATGTATAATTATACTGTCTTGATATTAGACACACAAAGGTAAATAGGGACAAATATAATAAGTTATGATGATATTGAAATAGAAACAGGTAAAAAATATATTTTACCTACAATAGCTAAAACCAGGAGGGGAATATGTTATTATCATATCATGAATGTCTGGAAAAATATGGTACAGATTATCAAATTAAAAAAACATACAGGAAGGTCATCTATTTATAACAGAAAAGGGTCTCTATTCAGAGGATAGGTATGTGCCGGAATTAGAGATCATCATGAAAAAATATCCGAATGCAATACTGACACTTAACAGCGCATTTTATTATTATGGACTGACCGACACCATACCGGATCATTATTATGTCGCAACGCCCAAAAGTAATAGAAAAATTGAAGATGTACGGGTGAAGCAGATTTATGAGAACAGTAATGCTTTTGAAATGGGGAAGACAACGATAGAGTATGATGGAGTGGATATAACAATTTATAATGAAGAGAGACTGCTGATTGAATTAATACGTAATAAGCGCAAATTTTCTTTTGATCTATACAAAGAAATAATAAGTAACTATAGAAAGCTGATCCATAAAATGGACATGACACAAATTATGGAATATGCATATGAACTGCCAAAGACAAACATGGTGATGGAAACCATCAGATTGGAGATTTTATAAATGATTTCTATACGAAAGCAGATTGAGCAGGAAAAGAGCAGGGGTTACAGAGAAGATAATGCGTCAGCAAAATTACAGCAGGCCTTGTAGAACTAGCGGAAAAAATATAAGGGATATTATGTTTCACTGTGTAACACCGTGCTGTCTCGTTGAATCAAATGTGGCAGGGCGGTATAGGTCTGGATCAGCATCTCCGGGTTCTGTATCTTTTTCAGCAGAGATGCTCCGGCACGGGTGCCAAGACTGTACATATCAATATCCACGACAGTCAGAGATGGTGTGATCAGAGGTGCATAAGGGTAATTGTCGAAGGAGACAATAGAAATGTCCTCCGGAATGCGCAGGCGGAACTGACGGATTGCCTGGATGACGCCGACGGCGATAAGACTGTTAAAGCACAGAATGCTGTCGGGAGGTTCCGGTAGTCGCAGAAGCTCCGTGGTATGTTGGATGATTTCCTCCAGATTGGAAGAAGTAGGGATGACATAGGCATCTCGGGGTGAGAGATTGTTGCGCTCGAGAGACAGTCGATATCCCAGAAAACGATCTCTGTAAATATTGTCTTTGTCAGAACCGCCGACGAAGGCGATTTTTTTATGCCCAAGAGAGACCAGGTGAGTGATTGCCAGATTGGAAGACAGAGAATGATTTGTGTCAATCCAAGACAGCATGGAGTCGAAAGAGGGTTTTCCGATACAGATATGCGGGAAATCAGTGGCTAATAGTATTTTCTCAATTGCAGGAGTTACGTAATAACCGTTGATCAGAATGCCATCTGCTTTTTTAGATTGTATGGCGTTGATGATCTGCTCTTCGGCTTTTTCTTTGGAACAATCTAGATCCAATAAGCCGAGAAAATATCCTTTTTTGCGTAATTCATGGGATGAACCGGAGATAATGTCGAACATATGGGGATTCTCGTAGGGGCGTCCCTTGTAAAAACTGTCAGCATAGAGGACAGTTGTGCTGCTTTTTTTAACCAGGGATACCGCGGAAGAATTGGGAATGTAATTCAATTCGGCTACGGCATCCTGGATTCGTTTATAAGTGGAAGAAGAGACATGCATCTGATTGCTCAGTACTCGGCTGACTGTGGAAATAGATACATTGGCCTTTTTGGCTACATCCTTGATTGTTGCTGCCATCTGAGATCCTCCATTGGTAAAACGTTTGCGTAATTTGTGCATTTTTTATGGGCTGTTTCGTTGCTATTTCGCAGGCGGTCTGCTATTTTTAGTATATCGAATTCGCAAAGAAGATTCAATACTTTTTAAACATAGCGCTGTGTTTTATAAAAGTAGAAAAACGTTTTATCAAAAGGAGGAAGCTATGAAGAAAAAAATTGCAATGTTGCTAAGTTCACTTTTAGTAGTATCCATGTTAAGCGGATGCGGATCAGAGGCAACCGTAAATACAGAAAGTAATGTAACCACGACAACGGAAAATCAGAATACGCAGACGACAGAACCGGTGAATATTACCGTATGGCATTGTGCGGATGCCACTATTGCCGATACGTTACAGAAGCAGGTCGATGCACTGGCACCGGAGATTGTAGTCACTTTTGAAAGAAAAGAAAATATGTCGGATGCCTTAAAATTAGTGGGTGACGATCAGGAAAGTGCGCCGGATATGTTTATGTGGGCACATGATAAAGTAGGTACCTTTGCACAGATGGGAATCCTGTCTCCGATTACCGATGTGTTGACGGAGGATGATCTGGCGGATTTCCTTCCTATGACGTTAAGCGCCGGGGAGTATCAGGGAGACAAATATCAATTACCGTTGTACTATGAAGCATTGCTGTTTCTGTACAATAAGGATCTGATGGAGACTGCACCGGAGACCACGGATGAACTGTTGGAACTTATGAAGAATGAGACCACGGCAGATCAGTATGTATTTGTCGAGCAGCATTCCACTTCCTATAATGCAGCAGCCTGGATCCAGGGCTTTGGCGGTTATCTGATCAATGAGAACAGAGAGCCGGGATTGAATCTGCCCCAGACGGTAGAAGCTATGGAATATCATAAGCAGTTTGTGTCATATATGCCGGCAGATGGTGAGTACAATACCGTGACAACTCTGTTTACGGAAGGAAAAGCAGCAAGTACTATCGGAGGTCCCTGGCTGGTACCGGGTATCAAAGAAGCCGGTATTGACTTAGGAATTGCGCCGATGCCGGTCCTGCCGAACGGCACATCTCTGACACCTTTTTCCGGAGTACAGGGCGTTCATGTACTGAAGCATGCAGCAGAGACGAAAAAGGAGGCGTTGGCAGAAGTGTTGAAGGTACTTGGATCCAAGGAGACCGGTGTGGCACTGGCAAATGCCGCAAGCTGTGCACCTGCCAACAGTAAAGCTTATGAAGATGCATCTGTGTCAGAGGACCAAATGATCATGGCGCTGAAGACTATGGCAAACAATGTAGTACCTATGCCCAACATTCCGGAAATGGATGTGATGTGGTCAGTGACAGATGACCTGCTGGCAGCAGTGAATAAGCGTGGAGAGGATGTGCAGACGGCATGCGATGCACATCAGAAGGAAGCTTTGGAACAGATTTCTGCAATGCAGTAATTTGCAGATGTAATGACAGGTAAGGAGTGAAAGCAGGATGAAACGAGGAAAGAAGAAAGCATGGTTCTACAGTATGCCGTTTCTGATCATTGTAGGGTTGATGATTGTGGTGCCCTTATTGTATACCGTAGAAATATCCTTTACCAATATGAGTATTTATCATTGGAAGGATTATCATTTTGTTGGACTGGACAATTACAAAAAGGCATTGCTGGCTTTTGATTCCGGATTTCTTCCTGCTTTTTTACGGACTCTATTATGGACTGTATCCAGTATGGCATTACAGTTGATCTTTGGCTTTTTCATTGCCGTTGGGCTGAATGCGAAGGGATTAAAACTGAGAAGGGTCTACAAGACTCTGCTGATCGTGCCCTGGGCGATGCCGGCATATGTATCAATTCTGTTATGGCGCATGGGAATCTTTAATACAGAATTCGGACTGTTTAATCAGATACTGAAACAGATTGGAGGCAAACCGGTAAATTTTCTGTCCACAAACGGTATGGCATTTATCAGTTGTCTGGTGGTGAACCTGTGGCTGGGAGTTCCGTATATGTTCACGATGATGGACGGTGCCATGCAGAGTATTGACCGGAATATCTATGAAAGTGCGGAATTAGATGGTGCGGGATTTTGGAAAAAACATTTCTATGTGACCATTCCGCAGATCCTTCCCATTCTGATGCCGGTGATCATTATGGCTACATTCACGGCGTTTAAGCAGTTTGACATTGTGTATCTGATGACGATGCAGACCGGTTCGAAGACTGGTGCAGATATTAATACGGTAATCACCTATGTATATGAAAAAGCGTTTATTACCAGTAACTATGGATATTCATCCGCTGTGGCGTTTATTGTATTTTTGATTATACTGGTGCTTTACAAGACCATGAACCGAAGAGAGTTTTCAATCTCGGAACAGTGAGGGGAATATGACAGGGAAAAAAATTAAAGAAAAAGTAAAGCTGATATTGCTGAATATAGGATTCATTTTACTTTCTTTCCTGACACTGATTCCTATCCTGTATGCATTCAGCATATCTATCAGTGGGAGTAACAGTATTATTTCCACAGAATTTCATATTTTGCCGAAGACAATCACTATGGATAACTATATTACGATCCTGACGGAGAGACCTTTTGGGAGATGGTTTGTGAACAGTCTTCTGCTAAGCGCACTGACCGTTCTGCTAACTATGCTGGTGGCTGTGCCGGCTGCGTATGTATTTTCCAGAATGCGGTTTGTCGGACGGAAGAGGACTTTATATATTTTACTGGTGTTAAATGCGTTCCCGGCAATTCTCTCCATGTTTGCAATTTATCGGATTATCAAGACTCTGAATCTGTTGAATTCTTATATGGGATTGGTATTTATCTATGCGGGAAGTATGGCGATTTTTGTTTTCTGGAATATGAAGGGATATTTTGACAGTATTCCTGAGGCTATCGAGGATGCAGCGAGAATTGATGGTGTGAATGACAGACAATTGATCACGAAGATCGTCATGCCGCTGGCAAGGCCAAGCATCATCATCTCTTCTGTTCTGGTGGTGATCTATGTGTGGAATGAATATATTTTCAGCACAGTCTTTTTGTCAGGCGCGGAGAAAAACACACTGGCGGTAGCGCTGTATTCTCTGCAGGCTACGGACTATACGCGTAACTGGCCGCTTTTTTCGGCAGCGGCAATTCTGACAACACTTCCTGTATTGATTTTGTTTTTCCTGGTGCAGAAATATATGGTATCGGGACTGTCTTCGGGAGGTGTCAAAGGTTAAAAGCAGGAGGAACTTATGATTTTACAAGAAGCAATTTTACATATACCGCTGTCGCAGTATGCATTTGCAAACAGTGAGATGAATCTTACAATTCGTATCCGGGTGGCGAAGGATAATCTGACAGATTGTGTTCTGTGGTACGGAGACCGCGTACAACCCGGTGACCCTATTGTGTTTACGGCAGTGTACATGAAGAAGATACTGTCGGATATGCATTTTGACTATTATGATGCAACTTTTGAGACTCCGTATGACAGGGTATGCTACTATTTTGAATTGAAAGACCCGGAAGAGACGAGGTTCTATTATGCAGATATCTGCGCAAAATATCTTCCGGTAGAGAGAAGCGAATTTTACCAGTATCCGTTTATCCGCAGAGAAGAGATCTGTGAGGAACCGAAGTGGTTCCGGGAGGCAATCGTTTACAATATTTTCCCGGACAGCTTTGCCAGCGGACACCGCGAGATCGTAGGACAGGGAAAAGAGATGGAATGGCAGAACGGCATCCGGTTGAAAAGCCGTTTGGGCGGAACCATACAGGGGATCCGGGAGAATCTGGATTATATTCAGAAGCTGGGATTCAACTGTATCTACCTGAACCCGGTATTCACGGCGGGAGAGTATCATAAATACGACCTGCTAGACTATTTTCATGTGTCCCCCAATATGGGAACGGACGAAGAGTTCCGGAAATTGGTGCAGGATATTCACAACAGAGGAATGCACATTGTCATTGACGGTGTGTTCAACCATTGCAGCTGGTATTTCCCGCAGTTTAGCGATGTGGTGGAAAAAGGAGAAAGCTCCGAATATGCCAACTGGTTTTATCGACTGCAGTTTCCGGTGATACGCCCGGAAACGGAAGAAGAAAAGCCGACATACAGTTGTTTCGCTTATGAGCGGAAGATGCCGAAGCTGAATTCTTCTAATCCGGAGGAAAGAGCTTATTTTATGGAAGTATGCCGTTATTGGATTCGGGAATTTAAGGTGGATGGCTGGCGTCTGGATGTGGCAAATGAAGTGGATCGGGGATTTTGGAGAGACTTTCGTAGGGCTGCTCATGAGGAAAATCCGGAGAGTGTTATGATAGGGGAGATATGGGAGAGCTCGGAGACCTGGCTGAACGGAGACATGTTTGATTCCACCATGAATTATGATTTCCGGAAGAACTGTCGTGATTTCTTTGCCCTTCGGAAAATTTCCGCAGAGGAATTTCATGATCGTATCGTGAAGATGCTACTGCGATATCGTACCGGAATGCTGCGTGGGCAGTTAAACCTGTTAGACAGCCATGATGTCAACCGGTTCCTGTCGTACTGCGAGGGAGACCTGCGAAGATTCCGGCTGGCAGAGGTGTTCCTGTTTACCTCTCCCGGAATCCCCTGCGTATTCTATGGGGATGAACTGGGAATGGACGGCAGCAGCGAGACAACACTGCGGGGGCCCATGCCCTGGGAAAAGGTGCAGGATGGAGAGGATGATTTCTTTTCCCGGCTGATTGCTATTCGTAAAAAACATGAGGAGCTGACCTATGGAGATTACACTCTGCGATATATGGATCATGACGGAGGATATATCTATCAGAGAACCTGGGGAGATCACAAGATTACAGTCTGTCTCAATAATGGCAGTACAACGATTGATCTGCGGGAGTATTTGGGAAAGGGCAGCGTGCTTTTGAGTGAATCCTATGAAGCCGGAAAGCTTGGAAGTATGGGATATGCGATTATAGAAGAAAAATAGAACAATAATAAGAGACCGGATGGTGAGCGATCGCTGTCCGGTTTTTTCGACTACATTTTACACAGAGTGTTGCTAGTTTTCGGTCGTGTTTTCCCGCGGGATATGGTAAAATAAAAAGAGACACAGACGGAGGGAAACCTATGGATAGAGATCCTTTTAAAGAATATATCAGACAGGTGGAACCGAATAAAAGAGATAAGGGATATGCCTGGAGTACGGCAATAGGACTGCAGGCGGTAGATGGATTAAAACCGTCAGACTATCTTCTGGAGACAGCAGTAAAAAATATCGATGGACTTATTACGCTGGAAGAGGCCGGAGATCTTTTAAATAGTTATTATCGGGAAAACCCGAAGCAGAACCGGAATGACCGAACGGAGGAAGCAGACAAGGTTTCTGTGAGAATTGCGCAGATTTTGTCGGAGAGAGCCTTTAGCTTTACACCGAATGAATATCTGTCGATTCATCGAAAGCTTTTTACCGGAATCTATAAACATGCAGGTAAAATCAGGGATTACAATATTACAAAAAAAGAATGGGTGCTGGATGGAGCATCGGTAGTATATGGGAGTGCTTCTGAACTTTGGGCAACGTTGGAATATGATTTTTCGGAAGAAAAAGCATTTAGCTATAAGGGACTGAACATAGGGGAAATGATCCGGCATCTGGCGGTATTTGTCTCCAGACTGTGGCAGATCCATGCTTTTGCAGAAGGAAATACCAGAACTACGGCAGTGTTTTTCATTAAGTATATCCGAACGTTGGGCTTTGAAGCCAGTAATGATATATTTGCAGAAAACGCATGGTATTTTCGCAATGCGTTGGTCAGGGCGAATTATAATGATCTAAAAATGGGGGTTCATGAAACAACGGAGTATTTGGAACTTTTTTTGCGTAATCTGCTTCTAGGAGAGAAAAATGAACTCCGTAACCGGGATATGCATATCAGCGGGATTTTTTCCAAGGCGGAAAAAGCGGACATTCAAGAAGAAAAAGCGGACATTCAAGAAGAAAAAGCGGACATTTGTATAAAATTACAACAACGTTTACCGCAAATTACGGAAAAAACGCTAAATAATATTATTTTATTATGGGAAAAATGTGGCACCACAGAAATTTTCGGAAGAAGCATTGTGGAAACAGTAACGGGATTAAAGTCATCCAGAGCCTCAGAACTATTGAAATTACTAGTGGAATCGGAAATTATTGAACCTGTAAAAGGATACGGAAAAGGAAAATACAAATTTATATGATGCCAGGGTCAAAAGGTCTAAACCCGCATGAGCTTGCTCATAAGCGGGTGAAAGACCTTGGGATCCGCCCCGATATGAGCATAAAAGTGGGATGATAATCCCACGATATGCGAATATTGGGTAGAATTGTGGGAGTGCGTAGCACGAAACAATTCGTAGGCATCAAAGGCGGGGACTTTTGTCCGACATCATATAAATATAGGAAAGGCAGGGCGAGGTTATGAAGGATTATGATGTGATCATTATCGGCGCCGGAGTCAGTGGATGCGCCATCGCCAGGGAACTGGCGATGGGAAAGCGTAGGATCGCTGTATTGGAGGCGAAAAGCGATGTCTGCGAAGGCACTTCCAAGGCAAATAGCGGCATTGTGCATGCGGGGTATGATGCGGTGCCGGGAACCCTTAAGGCAAAATTAAATGTCCGGGGCAACGAAATGATGGAGGAACTGTCGAAGAAGCTGGACTTCCCGTTTCGCAGGAACGGTTCCCTGGTACTGTGCTTTGAAGAAGATGGCATGCCCGGACTGGAAGAACTGTACAGACGCGGCATAGAGAATGGGGTAAAAGAATTGAAGCTTCTGTCTCCGGAGGAAGTATGGGCGATGGAGCCGGCGGTTTCCCGGAATATCGTGGGAGCATTGTATGCACCCACCGGCGGCATCGTATGTCCCTTCGGACTGAATATTGCCCTGGCGGAAAATGCGGCGGAAAACGGCGTAGAGTTCTATCGTGACCACAAGGTGACAGCTATCGTGGAACAGAGACCGGTATGGACCGAGAACCCGCCTGCGAAGGAAGGACGGATGTATCAGGTGCAGGTGGATGGTGAAATATTCGAGGCCCCCATCGTCATCAATGCGGCAGGTGTCTATGCGGATGAAATTCACAATATGATCTGTGAAGAGAAGATCCGCATCGTGCCTCGCAGAGGCGAGTATCGTCTGATGGACAAAAATTGTGGTGATCTGGTAAATTCCACTATTTTCCAACAGCCCTCTAAAATGGGTAAAGGTATCCTTGTAACTCCTACTGTCCATGGAAATCTGCTGGTAGGTCCGACAGCGGAGGACATTCCGGATAAGCAGGATGTGGACACCACGGCAGAGGGACTGGCGAAGGTCCTGAACCTGGGAAGCAACAGTGTGGATGCTCTGGACGGCAGACAGACGATCACTTCTTTTGCCGGACTGCGTGCTCATCTGGTGCACGCAGATCCTGCGGAAAAATCGGATTTCCTCATCGAAGAGGCAGCAGGGCATCCAGGCTTTATCGATGTAGCGGGAATCGAATCCCCGGGACTGACCAGTGCCCCCGCCATCGGTGAGTATGTGGCACAGATTGTTGAAAATATTTATCCTGCAGAACGTAAGGCGGATTTTATTGACACCAGAAAAGGCATTCCCAGTATGGCACTTGCCACGGAAGAGGAGAGAGAAGCCCTGATCCGGGAAAATCCTGCTTTTGCCAATGTGATCTGCCGTTGTGAACTGGTGACGGAGGGAGAGATTCTGTCAGCCATTCACCGCCTGGTGGGAGCAACGACCTTGGATGGCGTCAAGCGCCGCACCAGAGCCGGCATGGGAAGATGCCAGGCGGGCTTCTGTTCCCCGAAGACGCTGGAGATATTGTCCAGAGAACTGCACCTCGATCCGGCACAGATTACTAAAGAAGGAACCGGTTCAGAGATTCTGGTCGGTAAAAATAAAGACACCGCACCCGGAGAGGGCGGAACATGGAAGAGGACACAGGAGCCTGTCGGAAAGGAGGCACTCCATGAGTAAACGTACAGAAGACATTGTCATCATCGGAGGAGGTCCCGCAGGACTGGCAGCAGCGCTGTCTGCGAGAAAAGCAGGCTGTGAAAAAGTGCTGATCTTAGAGCGTGACAGAGAGCTGGGAGGTATCCTGAACCAGTGTATCCACAACGGTTTCGGTCTGCATACTTTCAAGGAGGAGCTGACCGGACCGGAATACGCGGAACGCTATATTGACATGGCAGAAGAAGCAAAAATCCCTTATCTGCTGAATACCATGGTAACAAATATTTCCCTGCTTTCCGACGGACGCAAGAAAGTCACCGCCATGAACAAAGAGGACGGGCTGTTGGAGATCGAGACAGAGACCGTGATCCTGGCGATGGGCTGCAGAGAGCGTTCCCGCGGTGCGTTAAACATCCCCGGCAGCAGACCGGCAGGTATTTACAGCGCCGGAACTGCGCAGTATTATGTGAACATCCGCGGACGTATGCCCGGTAAAAATGTAGTCATCCTGGGTTCCGGTGATATCGGACTCATCATGGCGAGACGTATGGTGTTAGAAGGTGCCAAGGTACAGTGCGTGGCAGAGCTTCGTCCCCAAAGCGGCGGATTGAAGCGTAATATTGTCCAGTGCCTGGACGATTTCAACATCCCTCTGTATCTGAATACTACCGTGGCACAGATTCACGGCAGAGACCGTGTAGAGGGAGTGACCCTGACAAAAGTGGACGATAATGGAAAACCCATCCCCGGATCCGAGTGGGAGGTTCCCTGTGATACGCTGTTGTTATCCTGTGGGCTGATCCCGGAGAACGAACTGACCAGGGGCTTAGGAGCAGATATGGACGGCAAGACCGGAGGACCGATAGTGGGAGAGAATCTGGAGTGCAGTATCCCCGGCGTCTTTGCCTGCGGCAATGTGCTCCATGTCCATGAACTGGTAGACCATGTATCCGCAGAAGCGGAAAAGGCTGGAAACTACGCAGTGGAATATATCCGACAGAAAAGAGGGTGAGACGATGGCAGAGAAGAATACAACACAAAAAGAATTGACCTGCATCTGCTGTCCGGTAGGGTGTGCTCTGACCGTGACTATCGCAGCTGACAGTAGTGTCACAGTGACCGGTAACCGTTGTCCCAGAGGCGCAGCCTACGGAGAGAAGGAAGTGACCAACCCTACGCGTATTGTGACATCCACCGTATGCGTGACAGGATATCCGGATGCTGTGGTATCCGTGAAGACCGCATCGGATATTCCGAAAGGGAAGATTGACGATTGCATGAAAGCACTGGCAGAGGTCACTGTAGCGGCACCCATCCATGTAGGAGATATCATCTTGGAAAATGTGGCTGACACAGGTGTCAATATAGTGGCAACCCGGTCGTTTCGTGGGTGACTGAGGGTGAATATTATAGGATATAGTATATTGGGGCAATGGACGCAATATATCCCAATGATACAATTGGGATGTGTTATGGACACAGCCCAGAACGAACAACGGGAGGTTACATAACAGAATGGGAGATATACAGAACACACAGAAGAAAACATACATCATGGCGTTGGATCAGGGAACCACCAGTTCCCGCTGCATCCTGTTTGACAAGCAGGGTAACATCTGCTCTATGGCACAGAAGGAATTCACACAGATCTATCCCCAGCCCGGCTGGGTAGAACATAACCCCATGGAGATCTGGTCCTCCCAGCTGGGAGTGGCGATCGAGAGCATGGCAGTCCTGGGTATCACCGATGACCAGATTGAAGCCATCGGCATCACGAACCAGCGTGAGACGACGATCCTTTGGGATAAAAATACCGGAGAACCGGTATACAATGCCATTGTATGGCAGTGCCGCCGGACTTCCGATATGATCGAGGAATTGAAAAAAGACGGTTTTGACAAAATCATCCGGGAGAAGACCGGACTGATTCCCGATGCCTACTTCAGTGCATCGAAGATCGCCTGGATTCTGAATAATGTTCCCGGAGCCAGAGAACGCGCAGAGAGAGGAGAGTTACTCTTCGGTACGGTGGATACCTGGCTGATCTGGAATCTGACCAAGGGCGCCGTACATGTGACGGATTATACCAATGCTTCCCGAACCATGCTTTTCGATATTCATAACCTCTGCTGGGATCAGGAAATCCTGAAGCGCTTCAACATCCCGGAGAGTCTGTTGCCGAAGGTGTGCTGTTCCAGTGAGATCTACGGCAAGACCGATGCGTCCGTTCTGGGCGGCGAGATTCCTATTGCCGGTGCAGCGGGAGACCAGCAGGCGGCGCTGTTCGGGCAGTGCTGCTTTGAGCAGGGAGAAGTGAAAAACACTTACGGAACCGGCTGCTTCTTATTAATGAACACCGGACACGAAGCCATTACTTCCCGTTCCGGTCTGCTGACCACCATTGCCGCCAGTACGAGCAAAAACGTAGAGTATGCCCTGGAGGGCAGCGTGTTCGTGGCCGGTGCCGGGATCCAGTGGCTTCGTGACAGTATGCGTATGCTTAAGACCTCCGCACAGTCCCAGGAGTATGCGGAGCATGTACCGGATACCGCAGGGGTCTATATCGTTCCGGCATTTGCAGGCATGGGAGCTCCCTACTGGGATCAGTATGCCAGAGGTACGATTGTTGGCATTACCAGAGGCTGTACCAAGGAGCATTTCATCCGCGCCACGCTGGAATCCATTGCATACCAGACAGCAGATGTGCTGGAAGCCATGGAGAAGGACAGCGGCATTGATTTAAAGAGTCTGAAAGTGGACGGCGGTGCCAGTGCCAATGACTTCCTTATGCAGTTTCAGGCAGATATCGTCAACACCCAGGTACGCCGTCCGGCATGTATCGAGACGACGGCTCTGGGAGCGGCTTATCTGGCAGGACTTGCGGTAGGCTATTGGAAGAATCGTGATGAGATCCGTGAGAACTGGCAGATCGGAGCTTCTTTTGCACCGCAGATGGAGGAACAACAACGGCGACAGTTATTAAAGGGCTGGCATCGTGCAGTGAAATGTGCTCTTGCATGGGCAGAGGATGAGGTATAAATTCTATATGACTATGGTATTTTTTGACAAAGCAAACTTGTAATGTAATAAAGTACTGTGGTATTATGATGTCTGGGTGAAAGGTTATCTTGCAACCCAGACATTATATTTATGGGCTTTAGCCTGTTGAGTGCATCGGAGTTTCTCCAAACGGAGAAATGGA
>NZ_JBOKRY010000058.1:0-14423 GCF_051972595.1 Simiaoa sp.
TTCCACCATTTTCATTAGTTTAAGGCTGTTTTAAAGGAAACCAGTAGCCCCAATGTGAACTACGGGAATTCGATAGCATTTCTTCAGTAACTTTCTGTGGCAAGGCTCACTGACTCATCCTCTAAAGGGCAAAGAAAACTATCCTGAATAGGTCAATCATTTTCTTTCAATTTTCCCTTTTATGAGTCCTGGAGTCACGCTCTCTTTCTTTGGAAGAATCCCGTATTTTCAAGGGTTTTAGGACAAAAAAATTCCTTAGTTAGAAAAAATCTAACTAAGGAATCTATCTCTATTTCTTTTATTTTTCAGGCTATAAAAAGTTGCCTTTTCCAGAATGAGCCATATTGCCCCTGGTCACTCAATTTAGTTTTTAAAGCTATGGATGGGGGCAGGGATGCGTCCGCCACGATTGACGAAAGCATCACAGGAGAAGGTATTCACGGGCATGATCGGTGCATAGCCCAGCAGGCCTCCGAATTCTACGGTCTCTCCCACTCCTTTTCCGATGACGGGGATGATTCTCACGGCGGTTGTCTTCTGGTTCACCATACCGATGGCCATCTCATCCGCAATGATACCGGAGATGGTGGTTGCCTTGGTGTCTCCGGGGATAGCGATCATGTCCAGTCCTACGGAGCAGACACAGGTCATGGCTTCCAGCTTTTCAATGGTGAGGGCTCCCGCATTGACAGCATCGATCATTCCCTGATCTTCGCTGACGGGAATGAACGCTCCGCTTAATCCGCCGACATAAGAGGATGCCATAACACCTCCCTTTTTCACCTGATCATTCAACAGAGCAAGTGCTGCGGTGGTTCCGGGTGCTCCTGCATGCTCCAGACCGATCTCACAGAGAATATCCGCTACGCTGTCGCCGATAGCCGGGGTAGGTGCCAGAGACAGATCCACGATTCCAAAAGGGACATTTAACATCCGGGATGCTTCCTGTGCTACCAGCTGTCCCACACGGGTTACCTTGAAAGCGGTCTTTTTAATGGTCTCACAGAGAACTTCAAAATTTTCTCCGCGTACCTTCTCTAATGCAGTCTTGACAACACCGGGTCCGCTGACACCGACATTGATGATCTTGTCCGCTTCGGTCACACCGTGGAATGCACCTGCCATGAAAGGATTGTCATCCGGTGCGTTACAGAATACAACCAGCTTTGCACAGCCCAGGGAATCATCTTCCTTGGTGTACTCGGCGGTCTCCTTCACCATCTCACCCATGAGTTTGACCGCATCCATATTGATGCCGGTCTTGGTAGAGCCCAGGTTCACGGAGCTGCACACACGCTCTGTGGTGGACAGAGCCAGAGGAATGGAACGGATCAACAGTTCGTCTGCCGGAGTCATTCCCTTGCTTACCAGTGCAGAATATCCGCCAAGGAAATTCACACCCACTTCATGTGCTACTTTATCCAGGGTCTTTGCAATACTTGCAAAATCCTCAATGGTGTGGCATGCGGCGCCGCCGATCAGCGCGATGGGTGTTACGGAAATTCTCTTATTTACAATAGGAATACCAAATTCTCTGGAGATCTCCTCTCCGGTCTTCACCAGATCCTTGGATGCTTCGTAAATTTTATTGTAAATTTTCTCGTTTAATCTATTCAGATCGGAATCGATACAGTCTAACAGACTGATTCCCAGTGTGATAGTACGCACATCCAGGTTTTCTTCCTCGATCATTTTGTTGGTCTCTGTTACTTCATATAAATTGATCATTACGGCTCCTTCTGCCCTTCGGGTCTTTATTATTTATCGTGGGGCATCAGATACGATGCATCTTATCAAAAATCTCTTCCTTCTGACATTTGATCACTACGCCGATCTCTTCTCCGAGAGCAGCCAGTTCATCTGCCATGTCACCAAAAGTCTTCTGCATCTGATTGGTGTCAACGATCATCATCATATTGAAATATCCCTGCACGATGGTCTGGGAAATATCCAGGATATTGATGCCGTTCTCCGCAAGATAGGTACATACCTTTGCGATAATGCCTACTGTGTCCTTACCAACTACCGTAATAATTGTTTTTTTCATAATCGCCCTCATTTTCCGCATGATTTCATGCTATTATTTCTATCTATATTTCTATCTATTAAACTACACTTTGTTACATTTTGCAACCTTAAGTTCCGCCTATGGGCATATCGGACGCACAAATCAAACTTTCACGATTTTGTGAACGAATACGTTCATGCACTAAGCGCCAATCTATGAGCAAAGTTAATCACGAAGCGACGTAAAAGCATGCTAACGCGACTTTGCGAATGGTGCGGGCTGAAACGTAGTTAAGCAATATTGATGACCGGTGATACATTACTTCTGTCCGCCACCATCATCCGGAAGTCCTCCGCCCGGTAAGGATTCTCTCCCATGGTGATCTCCATACGGACCGCCTCATAGGCCAGCTCAGGAAGATTGTTTTCCTTGCTCAAATGCCCTAACACAATAGCCTGTAACTTATCATGTAAAATACGACAAAGGAGCTTTCCGGAATTCTCATTGGACAGGTGCCCTCTCTCCCCTAAGATTCTCTGTTTTAAATAATAAGGATAAGGACCTACCTGCAGCATCTTCACATCGTGATTGGCTTCTATGAGCAGCGCATCCATTCCCTTCAGGCACTCCACGGTGTAATCGTTATACACACCCAGATCCGTACAGATTCCGACTTTTTTATTCCCATATGCAATGCGATACCCCACAGGCTGTGCCGCATCGTGGGAGATCTTCATGGGATTCACGGTCAGATCCTTGATGGTCAGTTTCACAGCTTCCTTCACCTCATGGAACAGTTCCGGATCGATCTTCCCAAGATTTCCCATCTTCTGAATTTCTTTCAAAGTCCCGGGAGTCGCATAGATGGGCACATCGTATTTTCTTGCCATGACCCCTAAACCAGCCACATGATCCATATGTTCGTGGGTCACCAGGATACCGTCTAAATCTCGGCCGGTCAGTCCCAGACTGTTCAGTCCTGCTTCCGCCTTTTTCCCACTGATTCCCACATCCACCAGCAGATGCGTGGCTTCCGATCCTACATAAATACAGTTGCCGCTGCTGCCGCTGGCAATACTACATAATCTCATAACTTCTTAATCTCTTTTCTATTTTATAGCTGTTATTTCTTAGCACATATCTTTAATCTTAATATCTTTTGTCTTGCATCTTTTATCTTTCGTCTTTTATCTTAACATCTTTTATCTCATATTTTTCCAGTAGATCTCGATCACATCTCCCTCTGACAGAGGTTCCATGTACTGTGCCGGTCGACCGTTTAAGTTCGTCACGATGGATCTGCCTGCGGATGCGGAAGTTCCCAGGTCAAAATCAATATAGTCAAATACGTCCACAAATACGTAGGAAGCCTTCCCCTGCATGGTGATGGAGGTATGGTTTACGATTACCGTCAGGGGATGCGGAAGCTGTGTCGTCACATCATCTGTTCTATCTGCTGCCGCAGTCTGTGTTTCCTGATCCTTTCCTGCTTCTCCTGCCACAGTCTCTGCCTTCTGTATCAGGGATACTCCTTCACGCGCATTCTCTGTTTCCTGCTTCTTTCCCGCTTCTCCTGCCACAATCTCTGCCTTCTGCATCACAGACCCTTCTCTATGAGCATTCTCTTCCATGTCCGCATCCGGCAGATCCGCATAAGTACCTTGTGCAAGCGCCTTCTCCATATTCCAGCTTACGGTGAAATGCTCATAGACTCTGGTATCCGGTCGTGCCGCTGTGTCGTTGACTTTAATATCCTCACCCAGAGGTACATCCAGAAATTCCGCGATCTCTTTTACCGTATAGGAATTCTGAATCCGTATATCGTCGTTTGATCTGATCCGGTAAAATTCATTCTCTCTGTGTCCGTTGACCTCTGCTGTCTTGGGCAGGCTGATCTGCCTGCCGTTCACATAGACCTGCAGGGCATCGCCCAGTTCCGGAAGCTTTCCAATCTCCAGTACCGCCGGTTCTCCTTCGGTGGAAGGAGTGACCACGATACGGTCTCCGTTATGTACCCGGGTATACATGTCCGCTTCGTTCCCGTTGACCCGGATGACTGCTGCCTCTCCCTGCTCACCCCGCACCATCCGTGTTTTGCCATTGATCGTAAACAGCAGGGCTTCTCCTTTTCTGGGGAACAGCTGATCGTTGGGGAACTGCATCTGCATGGCAGCATCCGTCACAGATAATTTTCCGTTATCATAGAGCTTTACCCGCTCTCCGTTGAATTCCACGAAGATAAAATTATTGCTCTGCACATAATAGCTTAAACAGATACCGATGGGGGTCACCATCATGGCATCTTTTCTGGCATTTTCCAGTTCAAATACGATGGACTGCATGACTTCCTGTCCACGGATCGCCACACGCTCTTTCACAATACCCAGTTTCTCTGCCAGCTTCTCCGTATAGCCGGGTACCATACCGCCACCGCCTACGACAAACACCGCACTGACCGGCTTGTCACCGTTTAGTTCCTTGATCGTATCGGATACCAGCTGCGTCATCCGTTCAATCTCGGAATCCAACAGTTCCAGCACTTCGTCCGCTTTGATCGTCTGGGGCAGGCCCATGATGTCTTCGTATTCGATAGTCTCCTGGGTCCGGCATTTTCTCTTGATCTGCTCTGCCATCTCGAATTCCACGAGACAGTGCTGCACCAGAATATCCGTCAGGCTGTCACCGGCTACAGGGATCATGCCGTAAGCCGTGATCGTTCCCTCTTTGGTAATGGAAATATCGCTGGTGCCCGCACCCACATCCACCAGTGCCATGTTTAACATACGGAATTTTTCCGGAATTGCCACCTGGATCGCCGCAATAGGCTCCAATGTCAGATTCGCCACATGCAGACCCGCCAGTTCCACAGCCTTATACAGACCGTCCACCACATCATCCGGCAAAAAGGTAGCGATCAGATCCACCGCTATGGTTTTCGCCTTGTGTCCTTCCAGATTTCCCATCTGATAACCGTTCATATAATAACGCATGGCAGTATAACCGACGCAATAGAACTTCATATCCGTATCGGTGTTGCTGTTTTGGAATTCCTCGTATGCTTTTTCCACACCCATGGTACACAGGGAATACACATCCTCCTGCGTGATCTCCCGGTCGCTCTCAAAGCTGTGCTCTACATAGGTGGTAACAGTGCGCAGCACACGACCTGCAGCTGCGATACACACTTCTGTAAGTTCTCTGCCCAGATCCTCTTCCAGCTGTTCCTTCACCCTTGAAATGGTCTCTCCCACCTTACCGATGTCATGGATCTGTCCGTCCAACATGGCTCTGGTCTCATGCTCTCTGGAGCGCTGCGCCAGCACATGGAATTTCCCGCCATTTAAGTATCCTACCGTACCTACGATGCTTCGCGTACCAATATCCAGTCCGAATACCAGCTGTCCCTGTTTTTCTTTTACTCCCTCCATGTATACGCCTCCAGTTTCTGTCTGATCTGTCTGTAGCTAGCTTCCAGACTGTCACTGTTATCAATGACAAAATTGCTGTGCTTGCGGAATTCTTCCTCCGAAAGCTGTGATGTTATGATCCTCTCGATCTTCTCCTGGGTATAGCCACGACTCTTAGAAAGTCTCCTTCTGCGGACATCCTCTCTGGCATAGACATACCACATTTCATCCACAATCTTCTCATACCCACTCTCGATCAAAAGCGCCGCTTCCACGAAAAACAGTTCCACATCGCCCCGGGTCTTCGCTTCCTCCAGCCGGTCTGCCAGATATTTTTTCACTGCCGGGTGAATGATGGCATTGACCTGTTCCAATAATGCGGGATCTGCGAAAATTTTCGCCGCCATTGCGGGCTTATCGATCTGTCCGTCCGCTGCGAGGATTTCCTCTCCTAAAAGTGCCACCAGTGCACGGTACCCCTCGGTTCCCGGTTCCTTGACCTTATGACCGATCTCATCTGCCAGATAGATCTCACATTTATAATGTTGTCCGATGTATTTTAAGATTTCTGTTTTCCCGGCACCTACGCCGCCGGTGATTCCTATAAAACGCATTTATTTCGCCTCATACCAGTTGCTTCCTGTGTGCAGATCAATCTCCAGTGTCACTGCCAGATCTGCCGCAGACTTCATATTTTCCGTAAGGATCTTGCGTACTCTTGCTTCCTCATCCTGCGCAGTCTCGATCAACAGTTCATCGTGCACCTGCAGGATCAGACGGGATTTTAAGCCTTCGTCTTTCAATGCTTTCCATACTTTGATCATGGCGATCTTGATAATGTCCGCCGCCGTTCCCTGAATGGGGGCATTCATTGCCACACGTTCCCCAAAGGACCGCTGCATGAAATTCGAGGAAGAAAGCTCGGGAATCGGGCGTCTTCTGCCGAACATGGTCTCCGTATAGCCCTTCTCCTTTGCATCCGCCACCAGTTTGTCAATGAATTCCTTCACCTTCGGATAAGTGGCAAAATACTGTTCGATATACTGCGCCGCTTCCTTTTTGCTGATGCTTAAATCCTGACTCAATCCAAAGGAGCTGATGCCGTAGACAATGCCAAAATTGACTGCCTTGGCATTGCGGCGTTGCAGATCCGTGACCTCCTCAAAAGGAGTATGGAATACCTTGGATGCCGTGATCCTATGAATATCCTCTTCCTGTCTGTATGCATCGATCAGCTGTTCATCACCGGACATATGTGCCAGCACGCGAAGCTCGATCTGGGAATAATCCGCATCCATGAATTCGTAGCCTTGCCTCGGTACAAATACCTTGCGGATCTGTCTGCCCAGTTCCATACGCATGGGAATGTTCTGTAAGTTCGGCTCCGTAGAACTGATACGCCCCGTAGCGGTGATGGTCTGGTTGAAATTCGTATGGATCCTGTCGTCCTCTTCGATGAAAGCAGCCAGTCCGTCCGCATAGGTGGATTTTAATTTGGTCAGGCCTCTGTACTCCAGAATATCCCGGACGATGGGGTAATCCGCCGACAGCTTCTCCAGTACATCCGCCGCCGTGGAATAGCCGGTCTTTGTCTTTTTGCCACCGGGGATCTGCAGAGTCTCAAACAATACCTCTCCTAACTGCTTGGGGGAATTGATGTTAAATTCCGTTCCCGCCTGCGCATGAATGGACTCCTCCAGTTCCTCGATCCTTGCTACCAGTGCATCACCGTACGCTTTCAGTTCCTCTCTCTTCACTGCGACACCCTCTTTTTGCATGTCGTACAGCACCAGAGAAAGGGGCATCTCCATCTCTTCCATGAGACGCTTCATGCCTGCTGCCTCCAGCTTGTCCTCCAGAACCTTTTTGCTCTTACGGGAGATATAGGCTCCGTAGCAGGCATATTCCATGGCTTTCCCTGGCTCCTCTAAAGCAAGCGTCCGGAAATCTCTCTTGCCGAATATTTCTGCTCTTCCGGGGATCAGAATGCCCAAATGCTCGGAAGCAATAGCTTCCAGATCATAATCATTTTTCAGAGGATTTAACAGGTATGCTGCGATCAGCACATCAAAATACTGCTTCGTGCCGCTGCGGTCTAAATAGTCATACTGTCTCTTCACATCAAAGGTAGCGATCTGTATGTTGTCCCCTGCAGAAAGCTCCTGTAAAGCAGCTGTAATCTCCGCGGTATCATCCACCGGCTCCACAGTTTCCACAAACAGGCTCAACTGTCCTTCCGGTTCCTTTTCATGGGTCAGAGCGTAAAATACGGTCTCCTCATCAGACACCGACAGTGCCACTCCTAAGAGTTCTTCCTTCTTCGTATTCGCATCCGCAGGCTCCGTGATCAGCCACAGACCGATCTCTTCCTGTTTTTTTACTTTTTTCAGATATTTTAAAAATTCCGCTTTGTCTTCGATCTGCCGGAAACTTTCTGCAATCTTGCTGTCGTTGGCAGCGGCCTCTTTTTCAAATCTTCCCAGCAGATTTTTGAATTCCAGTCGTTTACACAGGGTGTAGGCTTCCGGGGTATAAAAGCCTTCCGCTTTCGCCTGTTCATAATCCAGCTGTAATTCACAGTCCGTCCTGATGGTTGCCAGGGTCTTACTTAGCTCCGCCAGATCCTTATGCTCGATCAGGGATTCTCTGATACTTTTTTTCGGGATCTCTTCCACATGAGCATAAATATTGTCTAAGGAGCCGTACTCCACCATCAGCGCCTGGGCAGTCTTCTCTCCCACCTTCGGCACGCCGGGAATATTGTCGGCAGTATCTCCCATCAACGCTTTCAGTTCGATAAACTGTAACGGTGTCACCCGATAAGCGGCTTTTACATCCGTTGCATAATAATCCTCTATCTCCGTTCTGCCCTGCTTCGTCTTCGGAATACGGATCTTGATATGATCCGTGGCGATCTGCAGCAGGTCTCTGTCTCCGGAGACTAAGGATACTTCCATGCCTGCCTGCTCCGCTTTCTTCGCCAGTGTTCCTAAGATATCATCTGCTTCCAGTCCCGCCTGCTCCATGATGGTGATGTGCATTGCCTTCAGTACTTCCTTCATGACGGGCACCTGCTCCCGCAGTTCCTCGGGCATAGGCTTTCTCGTCCCCTTGTAGGCTTCGTACATCTGATGGCGGAAAGTCGGTGCATGGACGTCAAAAGCAACCGCCAGGTACTCCGGTTTTTCCTCCTCCAAGATCTTAAACATAATATTTAAAAAGCCATAGACAGCGTTCGTATGCAATCCTTCTGCATTACTTAAATCCGGCACTCCGTAAAAGGCCCTGTTCAATATGCTGTGTCCGTCGATCAATACCAGTTTCTGACTCATAATCTCTCTATCCTATCCTGTTTTATTTAAGAAATGATCCAGCCTAAAAATCCCATCAGGAAGATCACTGTCAGTACCTCCAACACGGCTCCCGTCTTCATAAAAGCCATATGGAATTTCATCTTGCGCTTTGCCTCCAAAAGACGCACTTCCAGTTCCTTCTGTAAGTCAAAGGCATCTCCGTCTTCCAGACGCTGCATACCTTCCGTTACCAAAAACTGAATCACCAGTTCTTCCTTACATCCGGGACATTTTTCCATATGCTCCCCGAATTCCTGCAGGGTTAAAAAATCCAGTTTCCCGGAAATAAAATCAGGAATATTTTTTTCAAATTCTTTGCAATTCATGCTTCCACCATATCCCAAAGGACCCTTCTACAAGTTGCGTCCCCGTATACTCATACACTTCTACTATACAACATCTTGTGGAAAAAGACTAGAAAAATAGTATACATATTCCGGAAAAAAAGTCTTGTCAACCCATTTAATCTATGATAAGATAATCTCTGTTGTGAGTGTTTGAATGCCGGCGTGTCGGAATGGCAGACGAGGCAGACTCAAAATCTGTTGGTGGCAACACCGTATGGGTTCAAGTCCCATTGCCGGCAGTCAGCGCAGAATCAATATGATTCTGCGCTTTCTTTTTTCCTTTTTATACTCGAATCTTATTTCCTGCTTTTTCCATTTTTTTGCCAATCATCTCCTATGGATAAATTGTTACAAAATTGTTACAATCCATTTGTGCTTAGCTAACACAGACGTAACCGGACACCATGCAACAGGAAAAGGAGGAAGAAAGTATGTGTTTCAGATTCATTAACTGTTCTCAGTGGTTGAATGCATTCTGCGGCTACTTCAATTTCGGCTGCTAATATCGTTTTCAACGAATAGAGCGTGCCCCTGGCGCGCAACCGCAAAAAGGCTCTTCCTCCCGGGATGAGCCTTTTTATTTCTATACCATTTATGAAAATTTATACGTTTTTACCGGTAGTCATAACGAATGGTAATATCATTGTCACATACCCTTACTTCCGCAAGGCTTCCGGTGACGATGGGCATCATCGGTGCCAGATGTCCAAGATCCACGTCCATGATCACAGGTACATTCTTCTCTCCCGCCACAGCGAGGATTGCCTGATACTGATCCAGTCCCATCATCTCCTGTCCAAAACACAAGGGCCTGCCGATCAGGAAGCCTTTAACATACTGAAACCACCCTGCTTCCTCCATCTGCCACATGGCTCTGCGGATAGCGAAAACATTCAGATCACAGGATTCTAAGAACCAGATGATTCCGTCCTCTTTATATTTTTCCAGAAAATCCTTCGTCCTGTCAAACCGGGTTCCCAACAGATTCACCAGACAGTCCATGCAGCCACCTAATAATCTGCCGGAAAAGCAGATCTTCTGATCCTCTCCTGCTGCCTGTCTTCCAAGATAATTTTTCAGCACTCTGGGCTCTGTGGTGTTATATGGTAATAAAGGCTGTTCTTCGTTTTTCAGGGATTCTTTTTCCCATTTATCATACCCGTGCACCTCTTTGGTCTCTCCGGTAAGTATTCCGAAAGTGTCTTTTAAGGATGCATGCCAGGGCTCCATGCCGAAAGCCGCCGCGCAGGGACCGTAGACGGACGCGGTATCGCAGATGGTTGCCAGCAGGTAGGTCATGTTGGTATTGTCGGAATAGCCCAGGTACCACTTCGGATCTGCTGCCCGCAGACGGTCAAAATCCACATGACTCATGGTCTCACACATCAGTTCGCCGCCACCGCAGGAGATCAGGCAGTCATTATCCGGACTGCAATAATAGTCCGTCAGCTCCTGTCCGCATTTTTCGGGCGTATTGCTGATGCCGATGCCTTCTCCCGCATAACAGTTGGGACCAGGCTGTAATTGATATCCCAGTTCACGGAACTTTTTCTGTGCATTACCAAATGCACTGTAATAAGGTTCTATCTGACAGCCAAAAGAAGGGGCCACGAATCCGATGGTCCCTCCCTGCTGTATATTTTTCGGATATTTCATTGCTTTGTATCCTCCTATATATACTATGCATATTCGACTTCTCCATGCTCTGCACTCCCGAAATCGCAACGTCCATTCGCATTCCGGGCTATCGTCCTTCCTATGGTTAAGTGTTATGCGTCAAAGTCAATCTTGTTATATATGTCGAAGCAGTCAAAGGTTGCAAAGTAATCCTTCGGTGTCTCAGCACGACGGATCAGTTCCACACTGCCGTCCTCTTTCAGCAGAAGCTCTGCGGATTTCAACTTACCGTTGTAATTGTAACCCATGGCAAAACCGTGTGCACCGGTGTCGTGGATAGCGATATAATCTCCGATGTCGATCTTCGGCAGCATCCGGTCGATGGCAAACTTATCATTGTTCTCGCACAGGGAACCTGTCACATCGTACTTATGGTCGCAGGGCTCATTCTCCTTGCCCAGCACGGTAATATGATGGTATGCTCCATACATGGCAGGACGCATCAGGTTCACGGCACAGGCATCCACACCGATGTATTCCTTGTGGGTATGCTTCTCATGAATCACCTGGGTTACCAGATGTCCGTAAGGCGCCATCATGTATCTGCCAAGCTCTGTGTAAATTGCAACATCACCCATACCGGCAGGTACCAGAACCTCCTCGTATACCTTACGCACGCCTTCGCCGATGGCCCGGATATCGTTAGGCTCCTGATCCGGACGGTAAGGAATACCGATACCACCGGACAGATTGATGAAGGTGATATGCGCGCCGGTCTCTTCCTTCAGCTTGACAGCAAGCTCGAACAGTTCTCTCGCCAGCGTGGGATAATAGTCATTTGTTACCGTATTGCTGGCAAGGAAGGAATGAATACCGAAATTCTCCACGCCCTTTGCCTTCAGGATCTTATATCCCTCGAACATCTGCTCCGTGGTAAAGCCGTACTTGGCATCTCCCGGATTGTCCATGATGTTATTACTGATGGAAAAATATCCGCCGGGATTGTAACGGCAGCTTAAGGTCTTGGGCAGATAACCGATGGTCTTCTCCAAAAAATCGATATGCGTGATGTCGTCCAGATTGATGGTAGCACCGATTTTTGCCGCATATTCAAATTCATGGGCCGGAGTATCGTTAGAGGAGAACATAATGTCCTCTCCTTTTACACCCATGGCATTGCTAAGCATCAGCTCTGTCAGAGAGGAACAGTCACATCCGCAGCCATATTCTCTCAAAATATTGATCAGAAACGGGTTGGGAGTCGCCTTCACTGCAAAAAACTCCTTGTACCCCTTATTCCATGCAAATGCTTCTTTCAGTGCTTTTGCATTCTCACGGATTCCCTTTTCATCATAGATATGAAACGGTGTAGGATATTTTTCTGCAATCTTTTCGATCATATCTTTGGTAACAAATGCCTTTTTTTCCATAAGTATCTCCTCTAAATCTATATTTATTACAATAAAGTACTTCTCATCTCTTCCGGAGTCAAAGTGCTTAAATATGCGGGTGCCACATCAAATACAGTCTTGCAGCCCTTCTGGCCTTCCTGATTCATGCGGTAAGCTGCTCTTGCATAAGCAGTCAGTACGCAGGAAGTGAACTCCGGGTTGGAATCCAGCTTCAAGCTGTACTCAATCACATGATCATGCTCACCGTTTAAGCCGGTCTTGCCGGTACGCAATACAAAGCCTCCGTGAGGAATGCCTGCATGGTCTCTCTGTAACTCTTCCTCAGTGATGAAATGTACGGTGGTATCATAATCTGCAAAATAGTTGGGCATGGTCTTGATCTGCTCTTCGATCTGTGCCTTGTCTGCGCCCACTTCTGCTACGACGAAACACTCTCTGGTGTGCTTCTGTCTGGTGGTCAATACCGGATTTTCACAGTTTCTGACAGCTTCCAGTGCGGCTTCTACGGGAATGGTATACTGCTTGGCGTCCTTAACACCGGGGATACGGCGGATTGCGTCGGAATGTCCCTGACTGACACCCTTACCCCAGAAAGTATAATCACTGCCGTCTCTTAAAATTGCGTTGGCATACAGTCTGTTCAGAGAGAACATACCGGGATCCCAGCCTACGGAGATCATGGCTACCTTGCCGCCTTCCTTAGCAGCAGCATCTACCTGTGCAAAATGCTCGGGGATCTTCGCATGGGTATCAAAGCTGTCTACCACGTTAAAATATTTTGCATACTCTGCAGTCTGTTTCGGCAGATCGGTGGCGGAACCTCCACACAGCACCAGGACATCGATCTTGTCCTGCATGGACAGTAACTGGTCTGCGTTGTATACTTTCACATCTGTTAATGTCTTCACTGTGGAAGGATCTCTTCTGGTGAATACTGCCACCAGCTCCATGTCATCGTTCTGTTTTACTGCACATTCCATTCCTCTTCCTAAATTACCATAACCTAAAATTGCGACTCTGATACTCATTTTCTATCCCTTTCTTTTTATCCTTTTATTGGAACACCTTTTCCCTTCTTCCACTCGGGAAAAGTGTTGTCGGCATTTAATGATTTGTGATCCTGATCAGAGCAATTTCATTACGCATAGCGTCCTTAAATACTCTGACAAAGTTCTTCTGCCCGCTGTAGAGACAGGCATCACCACTCTTCCCGGTCACCGTACCGGTGAGAATGTACTCGGAATCTATGATGAGACGGATCTGATCTGACCGTTGTTCCTCTTCCTCCGGCTCTCTGAAATGCTCCGGAACGAGGTACTCTATGATCCCGGACTTTAATTCTGTATCTTCCGGAAACAATTCTCTGTTATCCTCCGAGATCAGTACTACCTTTTTCCCGGCAGCCACCAGCGCTGCAATCTCCGTTTTCCATGCTTCGAGGAATTCTCCACAGGCAGAAAAGTAGATCCGCATCTGTGCATCCTGCAGCATATGCCGGAGCCTGTCACAGATATGATCGTACCCTTCGATGGTAATATAGCCTTCCCTAGGCAGGGACTTCTTCGGTCCGCCGGCGATCAGTGCATTTCTCACTCCCGTCAGATAACGAAGTCTGTTGTCACAGTACTCTTCTAACGATACCGCAAGATATTTAGAAGCACTGCCTTCGATCACATAAGCGGCACCATGTTCCACTAAAGATGCCAGGCCATTATATACATTCGACCGGGAGATCCCCGTCAGCTTCGCCACTTCATATCCGGTCAGTTCTTCATTCTGAAGAAGGCACAGATAGATCGCAGCCTCCTGCCTGCTCAGTCCGAACAGGGTAAGTTGTTCTATGATTGCCGCTTCTTCCATAGATGCTCCTTTAGTAGTTCTTTACAGGAACACTATAGTAAGGATTCTTTATTTTGTCAATAGGGGAAATGATTATTGAGAAAAGATGTCAGTAACTTGAGAGTTACGCGTGCAATGAGCCGCGCATAGGCATAGTGAAGACAGCGATGGGCGCTTGCGCACAAATCGCTGTCTTTACTTATGCCGTGATGCGGCGAACGCCGCGATATGAAATAAGATTGGCAGCGTTTTTTGCTGACAATCTTATGAATAGCGTGGCTCATTGCAGAGAACTGCCAATAAATGTGGAGCGCCCTTTGCGACACATTTATGAATTGAGTGCATGGCTCGTAACGTAGGGTTGCCGTAGACCGGACGAACGCCCACGGCGGACGGGACATCCTTCCTCGATGTAAGGTCTCCCGGTGGGAATTTTCTGA